>CAYYUT010000296.1:0-5163 GCA_964474935.1 uncultured Spirochaetales bacterium | reverse complement strand
CCGTTGCCATGGGACTCGGCTCGGCGGCGCGGCGGGCAGGGGCGAGCCCCCTGGACGCCCTCGAGCGCGCTGCGGGCGAGGCCGAGGGGCCATTCGGACGCGCCCTCGACGACATGATCGCCCGCCTCCGCCTCGGCGAAGACCCCCGGAAGGCCCTCGCCGGCTTCGCCCAGGCCATACCCCTGAACTCCGTCCGGCTCTTCTCGCTCACCCTCTCCGTCCAGTGGGGGACGGGCGGCAGTCTCGAGCGCACGCTCGGCATCGTGGCTCGCTCGGTGCGCGATCGCGTCGAGCTGCTGCGCCGGATCGAGTCCCAGCTCGCACCCACCCGAGGGTCCGTCGGTGTGCTGGTTCTCGCCAACGCAGCCGTGGCCGGGCTGGCGTGGAGCAACGATCCCGTGAACCTCGGTCGCTTTCTCGCGTCGGGAACGGGGACCCTGCTCGTGGCCTCGGCGCTCTGGCTCCAGGCGCTCGCCCTCCTCTGGATGTGGCGTCTCTCGAGGGTCGTCTAGATGACGGCCGCAGCCCTGCTCGCGTCGGCCTTCCTCGGATGCGGCCTGGCCGGCGTGGCGCTCCTCTCCTTCGACCGCCGGAGTCGTGCGCGCGCGCGGCTCTGGCGGGACGTCGAGGACCCGTCGCGGCCCGTCGCGACCGCCGGCGCGACGCCCGACGGCCGCCTGGCCCGCTGGCTCTTCCTCGCGGGTTACCGCGATCGCCGGGCGCCCAGGCTCTTCGGATTCTCCATGGTCGCGGCGGCCCTGGTGGGGCTCTCGTGTGCAGCGCTCCTGAGCGGCTCGCCGGCACTCCGAGCGGCGCAGCTGGCCGTGGCCTCTGCCCCGGCCATCGGTTCCGCGCTGGCGGGCCTCGTGGGCCTGTCCCCGTGGATCGCGGCCCTGGCGCTGGCGGGCGCGCCTGCGCTGGGGGTGTCGTCCGCGCGCACGCGCCTCGTCGAGGGGGTCGAGCGGGATCTGCCCCTCACCCTCGAGCTCGTGGCGACCCTCGCCGAGGCCGGAATGGGCTTCGACGCCGCGATCCAGGAGGTTCTGGCCTCCCATCACGAGCCCGGTCCCCTGGCGCGCGAGCTCCGCATCTACCGAACCGAGCAGCTCGCCGGTCTCGGGCGCGTCGCGTGTCTGCGACGCCTCTCCGAACGAATCTCGGTGCGCACGGTGAGGTCCGTGGTGGCGGCGCTCGTCCAGGCAGAGGAGACCGGCGCCGGCCTGGCCCAGGTCCTGCGGCCCCTCGCGGACGACCTGCGGCAACGCAATCGCGAACGGGCCCTCGCCCGAGCCGAGGCCCTGCCGGAGAAGCTCGTCTTCCCATTGATCGTGGGCTTCCTTCCGGGCCTGCTCGTCTGGACTCTCGGTCCCGCGGTCCATCAGCTGATCGAGGTGGTCGGGGCGATCACCTCGTCGCGCTGAATCCTGGTCCGCACCGCCGGGCCGATCTCGCCCCGGCCCGTCGCCTGAGTGCGGTCAGCCCGGCGAGCGAGACGAGAAGCGTGGCGATGAGCTGCATCGCCGCAGGTTCGGGCACGAGCGTCGCCGCGGCCCACTGCTGCGCGGCCTCGATCGGTCCCGACGGGATCCCGGGCGTCCCCATCACCACGAACATCGGATCCGAGTCCTCGAAGCCCTCGGCCTTGACGGCCATCGCCCAGAGGTAGACCCCCGACTGCGGCGGCGTGAGCGGGGGTGGGCAGCCTTCGGTGGGCTGCGACGGCGGGCCCAGGAGGAAGTAGTCGAGGTGCGAATGGAGGGAGCCTCCGCTCACGCTCGCGATCGGAAAGCCCGATTCGTCCCGATTCTCTCCCTCGATGACGATGACGTCCGGACAGCCGGGGAAGTTGCAGCTCGGACTCTGGATGCCGAGCGCCTCGCAGCTCGGGACCGGGCCGAAATCGACGGACCCGTTTCCGTCCCAATGGGCCAGGTTGGTGCTGAGCGTCGGAATCCGCTTGGCGTCGAAGGCGAACTCGGTGCCGTCCCCGGGGCGGGAGAGACCGAGCTCGTCGGGGTCGACCACGACGAAGCCCGGGGTGTTGGAGAAGATCTCGTTGCCCGCGATGGAGGTGACGGTGCGGAACGCCGAGTCGATCGGCTCCCGGAAGAAGAGGTTCTCCTCGTTGAGAGGCGCATCCCAGTCGAAGGCGCCCGTGACGAGCTTCATCGACTCTGGCTGAGTGGGATTCACCTCGTAGGCGATGGCGATATCGCGGTGCTGGCCGACCAGACACGGCCC
The DNA here is from genome assembly GCA_964474935.1 of uncultured Spirochaetales bacterium. Taxonomy (GTDB): domain Bacteria; phylum Myxococcota_A; class UBA9160; order UBA9160; family JAFDDA01; genus CAYYUT01. Next base: position 2,922 of record CAYYUT010000296.1, on the reverse strand, counting down.
GTCGACGCACTCGACACCCTGGCCGACCGCGGGCGAGGCGGCGAGGAGGGGTGCGAGACACAGGCTGAACACACGGACGGCGGTCATGATCTGGAAGTGCCGCTCGCTCCGGGGAAGTTCCCCACACGAGGCTTCCGGCCGATCGGAAGAACCAGTAGCATGGGACCCGTGCGCAGTTCTCCCAGGAACAGAGCCCTGGATGCCAGCACCGAGGGTACGGCCCGCAGAGGGCTTCGCCGGCTCGCGGGAGCCCTGGCGATCGTCGCCGTCCTCGCGGTGTCGGCGACGCACGCCGTCCACGCCCACCCGCCGTCCGAGCGCGATCCCGCCTGCTCCGCGGCACCCGCCGAAGCCGATCGCCACGCGCCTCCCGGGGCGCAACTCCACCAGTGCGCCTTCTGCAGGCAGGCGCGGGGAAACGACTCCTTCCTGGCGCCGGTGGCCGCGCTTCCCTCCGGAAGAGCACCCTCGACGATCCGGCCCGAAGCCCCCGACGCCCCCGGGCTCCTGCCTTCGCAGTTCGCTCCGTGCCTGAGCGCGCGAGCTCCTCCCGCGTAGTCCGCTTCCGACTCGTATCGCAGCGTGTCGATGGATGCCCTGGCGAAGCCCCGTGCTCGCTCGGGCAGCCGTCGGTGGCGAATCGAATCGAACGTGGAGGAGGACCCCATCATGTCGGGGTTGAGCAGCGAGCTCGCTGATTCCACCCGTGCCCCGTCCCGATCCGAGCAGATCGAGATGCAGGTGCGACCCCATCTGAATCGCATGCTGGCCGTGGCCGAACGCATCCTCGGTTGTCCCGACGCCGCCCGCGATGCGGTCCAGGAGGCGCTCGTCACGCTGTGGCAGGCGCGCGAGGTGCCGCCGAACCTGCGGGGCTGGCTGCTGCGGACGGTGACCCACCGGAGCCTGCACGCCCGGCGCAGCGCCGAGCGGCGGCGGAAGTGGGAGGAGCGGGCCGGGGCGGATGGCTGTGTCCTGTGCGACCCCCTCCGCCAGGTCGAGGCGCGTGAACTCCTGCGCCAGCTCGACCAGGCCTTCGCCGAGCTCAGCGACGAGCAACGCCTCGTGATCGCGCTTCGCGAGATCGAGGATCTGGACTACTCGACGATTGCCCACCGCCTCGGAGTGCCCGTCGGCACCGTCCGCTCGCGCATCAACCGCGCCCGCGGGCGACTCCGAGCGCTGATGGGAGAAGCCTGATGCGCCGCGTCGGCGTACTCGTCTGCGTGCTCGTCGGGCTTCTGGCGCCGCCCCCAGCCGTTGCGGCGGATGACACCGGGCACCGGTCGATCCTCCTGGGCACGCACCGGCGCGAGCTCTTCGACGCCGAGGTCCAGCGCATCGCGGTGGCCGACCCGAACGTGCTCGACGTGCAGCCGGTGAAGAGCCGAGAGCTCATGATTCTCGGGAAGGCAGTGGGCCAGTCGAGCCTGCTCGTGTGGTTCGAGAACGGCAGCTTCCAGGAGCAGCTCTGGCGGGTGGAGCTCGATCTCGGCCCGCTGGCCGCGTCGCTGCGCGAGCTGCATCCGTCGATCCGGGTCGAGAGCGCTCCTCATCGCGACGCCCTGATCCTGCGCGGCACGGTGCCGGACATCCGCTACGCGACGGCCGCCGAGCAGGCCGCCCGGGCCTACCTGCGGGGCGGCGGCCCGACCGGCGCCCAGCAGTCCGCAGAGGAGATCGGGGACACGCCCGGCAGCGCTCTCGAGCGGGGGCGCGAGCTCGCATCCCGGGTCTTCGGCGGGTCCGGCGAGTCCCGGGACGGCATCATCAATCTGATCCGCCTCACGACCCTGCCGCCCGTCATGGAGGAGCGGATTCGTCGGGCGATCCAGCCCGTCGGCGGCAGGGACGTCGTGGTCCGGCGCCTCGTTCGGGGAGAGCTGCCGAGCCCGAACGGCGACACCTTCCTGTTGGAGGGAAGGGTCACGGATCAGATCGCGCTGACCCGGGTGCTGATCACCGCTGCCCAGGTCGTGACGGGACGCTCGACCGGGGCGGGCGGCATCCAGGTTCTCGCGAACGAATCAGGCGGACTCGGCACCGGCGGCGGAGGCTCTTCCGGCGACGATCTCTTCACGAGCTTCCAGTCGGCCGCGGGATCGCGGATCGGCGGCCTGGGAGGCGGTGGCGGCCTGGGGAACGATCTCGCCTCGAACGTGGCTCGAGCCACCGCCCTCTCGACGGCGAACGGGCGGGTTCTCGCCTTCCTCGAAGTCGAGGATCTCCCGCAGGTGAGGGTCGACACCCGGATCTACGAGGTCGACCGGAGCCGTCTCCTCGAATGGGAGTCCGAGATCGATCTGGACTTCGGCAGCGACGGCTTCGGCTCGAACCAGGAGGTCGGCGCCCTCAATCTCATCACCGGGGCGCTCAGCGGCGGAGCGACGATCATCGCGGACCAGTTCTCCCTCGACGCCAGCTTCGAGCTGCTGGAGACCGCGTCGATCGCCCGCGTGCTCTCGCAGCCGGGCGCGACCGTCCTGTCCGGCGAGACGGCGCAGTTCCAGGTGGGCGGACAGGTGCCCATCTCCGTCTCGGTCTCCACCGGGGCCACGGGAACGGCGGACGCGCTGCTCAACAGCACCGTGTTCGAGGAGTTCGGGATCCGGCTGGGCGTGCGGCCGCTGGTCGGGCCCGGTGACGTGGTCACCCTCGACGTCGTTCCGGATCTCTCGCGACCGGACTTCGAGCTGACCAGCCAGCTCCGCGACTCGACGGGCGAGACCCAGTCGTCGACCGCCTTCGAGACCCGCTCTCTGCGCACCAGTGCGCGGCTTCGCGACGGCCACAGCCTGCTCCTGGCCGGGCTGATCGCGCAGACCGACACGGACAGCTCCGACTTCGCGCCTGCGTTGCATCGCATACCCGTGCTAGGCTGGCTCGCCAAGACGCTCGATCGCCAGGCGACACTGCTCGAGA
>CAYYUT010000295.1:0-5177 GCA_964474935.1 uncultured Spirochaetales bacterium | reverse complement strand
GGTATCGAAGGCGACGACCTTCTCCTTCATGAAGTCGGCGCACGCTGCTCGGAGCTCTTCGGGGCGTTCGATGATCGTCCGTTCGGCCAAGGGCTTCCTCGGATCCGTGCTGGGCCTCGGGCATTGCGACGCGCCGACTGCCGACCCGGACGTCGTCGACCCTGGAACGCGGGGCCGATCGATGCGAGGCCGGGGCGTAGCCAGGCGCCGTGCGCGAGGGGAGGCCGGACCGGCCGGCGGCGCGCACGAGGCGTCGTGAACCGCGCACCTTAGCCGAGGTTCGGCGGCGGCGCTGCCATAGGCGCGGCGGCGGCCTCCACCTAACCTACCCACCGATGTCCGATTCCGTCGTCGAGAGCCGCACGGCCGTCGTGCCGGGTGCCGACCCCGTGGGCAGTGCGGAGGCCCTGGTGGGCACGGCCTTTCCGGAAGGTGCTCCGGAGGGGGTCGCGGCGGCCATTCTCGTGGCCACCCCGGGCCATGGCGACGGCATTCAGGCAGCCGTCGACGCCGTGGGCCAGCTTCTCGCGGCCCCGGTGGTCGGCGCCAGCTTCGCGGCTCTCCAGTGGCGCGGGCAGGAGTTCGCGGGCCAGCCGGCGCTCGGCCTGGTGACGCTCGGCGCCCGCGACTGCTGCCCATTCTGGCTGCCCGAGCTGCGCGCCGACGAGGCCTCGGCCGGCCACGAGATTCGAGATCGACTCGGCCGCGAGCCGGATGCCAACGATCTGGTGGTCCTGTTCCCCGACCCCTACGCGCTCTGCCCGGGGCCCCTCCTGGCCGGACTGCGCGAGGCCCTCGGTCCGGCCCGCATCGTCGGGGCCGCCGCAGTGGAAGGCCCCGGAGAGCCACCCCTCCAGTGGGGCGAGGGGGCAGTCGAGAGCGGAGCCGTGGCCGGGCTGGTGGTGACGGGTGCGCGTCCGCCGCGGATCGCCGTCACCCAGGCGTGTCGCCCGGTGAGTCCGCTCCTCCAGGTCACGCGGAGCGATGGGCTGTGGGTTCTCGAGCTCGACGGGCGGCCCGCGCTCGAGGTGTTCCGCGAGGTGGCCCGCGGCCCGCTCTCCGAGGATTTGGACCGCGCCCGTGCCCATCTCTTCGCCGGGATCCCGCGCCCCGCGAACGACCCGGCGACGCCGCCCGAAGGCTATCTGGTCCGCAACCTGGCCGGCTTCTCGAAGGCGCGCGGCGCGTTCGCCGTGGCCGACGGCATCCGGACCGGCGAGCGGCTCGCATTCGTGCTCCGCGAGTCCCTCGGCGCCCGCGACGACCTGAAGAGGATGGTGGCCGAGCTCGCCAGCGTCGATGCCGACTGCGCCCTCTACTTCAACTGCTGCGCGCGTGGCGGTGCCCTGTTCGAGGCGAGCGGCCTCGAGCCCGCCTATCTCGAGGAGGGCTTCGGCGAGACACCCCTGCTCGGAGTGCTCGGCAGCTACGAGATCGGACCCCTCTGCGCGGCCACCGAGCTGCTCACGCATACCGGCGTCCTGGCCGTGCTCCCCGTCTAGCATGGAGCGGCCGCTCCCGATTGCGTTAGCTTCGGATCCGGGAGACGCCTGATCATGCAATGGCGCAGCAGCTTCATACCGACCCTGCGGGACGATCCCGCCGAGGCCGAAGCCATCAGCCACAAGCTGCTGGTGCGGGCCGGCTTCGTGCGCCAGCTCATGTCGGGGAGCTATAGCCTGCTGCCGCTCGGACTGCGCGTGTGTCAGAAGATCACGGGCGTCCTTCGCCACGAGATCGACGCGATCGGGGGGCAGGAGTTTAGGCTTCCGGCGCTCCATCCCGGCGAGGTCTGGCAACGTTCCGGTCGTTGGGATTCGGTCGGCGAGGAGCTCTTCCGGGTGCGCGATCGCCGCGGCGTGGACCTCTGCCTCGCCATGACCCACGAAGAGATCTTCGCCCTGCTCGCCGGCGAGGTGCGCTCCTACAAGGCGCTTCCCCAGGTCTGGTACCAGATCCAGACGAAGTTCCGTGACGAGCCCCGCCCGAAGTCGGGCGTGCTCCGCGTGCGTGAGTTCACCATGAAGGACTCGTACTCCCTCGACCTCGACCGCGAGGGGCTCGACCGCGCCTTCCAGAGCCACTTCGACGCCTACCGTCGCATCTTCGATCGCCTCGGACTGGATTCGATCGCGGTCGAGGCGTCGTCGGGCGTGATGGGCGGCAGCGAATCCGTCGAGTTCATGGTGCAGAGCGAGGCTGGCGAAGACCTGGTGGCCTTCTGCTCGCGCTGCGGCTATGCCGCCAATCTCGAGAAGGCGACGTCCGTGCTCGCCGAGGTGGACGACGGGCCGGGCCTCGCCGCGCCCGAGAAGTTCGCCACCCCGGGTGTCCGCACGATCGAGGCACTCGCCGGCTTCGAGGGCGGCGCGCCGGCCGAGCGGCAGATCAAGACGCTCGTCTATCGCGTGGACGGCGAACTCGTGGTGGTCCTGCTGCGGGGCGATCACAGCCTCGTCGAGCAGAAGCTCGCCGACGGGCTCGAGGCCCACGAGGTGGCGCCGGCCGACGAGGCCGAGATCCGCGAGCTTCTGGGCGCCTCGCCCGGGAGCCTGGGCGCGGTGGGTGTCGCCGGAACCCGGGTGGTCGCCGATCCGTCCCTCGATGGCCGACGCGATATGACGACGGGGGCCAACGAGGACGGTTTCCACCTGCGCGGCGTCGACGTCGCGCGCGACATCCCGGTGGGCGCATGGCTCGATCTGCGCGAGGTCGCGTCGGGCGAGCCCTGTCCCATGTGCAGCAATCCCCTCGCCGTGCGCAGGACCATCGAGGTGGGCCACATCTTCAAGCTCGGAACCCGCTACAGCGAGGCCCTCGACGCGCGCGTGCTCGACGCCAACGGGAAGTCGGTTCCGATCGTGATGGGCTGTTACGGGATCGGCGTCGAGCGCACCATGGCCGCCGTGGTCGAGCGGCATCACGACGACGTCGGCATCATCTGGCCGGTGACGGTGGCGCCGTTCGAGGTGGTCGTGAGCGTCCTCAACCCGAAGGACGTCGAGACCTCCGAGGCCGGCATGCATCTCTACGAGTCGCTCCGGGATGCGGGCGTCGACGTGATCCTCGACGACCGCGACGAGCGTCCGGGGGTCAAGTTCAAGGACGCCGAGCTCGTGGGGATCCCGTTCCGGCTCACGGTCGGGCCCAAGGGGCGCAAGGACAAGAAGGGGGAGCTCACGCGGCGCCGCACCGGTCAGACCTCGGAGTTCGACCTGCACCACGCCGCCGAGAACGTGATCGAGATGGTGGCCGAGGAGCGCCGCTAGGGCGCGCCAGACGTCGCGGTGTCCAGACGCGGTCACGTGGCTACGCGGCCATACGGAACCGGCGAAACGGTCGAGCGGCCCGACGACGGGATGACGGGACGGCGAGATGGCGAAGCGGCCAGATGGCAAGGCGGCCAGACGGCCAGACGGCCAGACGGCCAGACGGCCAGACGGCCAGATGGCGAGGCGGCGGAACGGTTCAGGATGGCGCAGGCCCCGCTCGTCCATCTCTTCGACGGTCACGTCTACATCTTCCGGGCCTATTTCTCGATGCCGCCGCGCCAGGCGCCCGACGGTGCGCACACCGGCGCCGCCTATGGCTTCGCCAATACCCTGGTGAAGTATCTGCGCGAAGAGCGCCCGACCCACGGCGCGGTCTGCTTCGATGCCGCGCTCGTGAGCTTCCGGAACCGTCGCTGGCCGGAGTACAAGGCCGGCCGCACCGAGCCTCCTCCCGACCTCGAACCCCAGTTCGAGCTCTGCATGCAGGCGGCCGACGTGCTCGGATTCCCGCCGTTCTCGGTCGCCGACTTCGAGGCCGACGATCTGCTGGGGACCCTGGTGACCCGCCTCCACGCCGCTGGGGCCCGGGTGCGGATCATCACGACCGACAAGGATCTCGCGCAGCTCGTGAGCGACGACGGACGCGTGCTGCTCTTCGATCTGGCCAAGGGTCGTGAGCTCGATGCGGAAGGCGTGCGAGCCCGGTTCGGCGTGTGGCCCCACCAGATTCCGGACTATCTCGCGCTCGTGGGTGATTCGGTGGACAACCTGCCGGGGGTGCCGGGCATCGGGCCCAAATCGGCCGCAGCGATCCTCGAGCGGTTCGAATCGCTCGAGGCCGTCCCGACCGATGCCCGCGAGTGGGAGGGTCTCGCGGTGCGGGGCGCCGCGCGCATGGCCGAGCGTTTCGCCGCGGCGCGGGAGCAGGCCTTCCTGGTGCGCGAATTGGCGAGCGTTCGCCGCGACGTCCCGGGACTGCCGGGCGATGTCGATGCGTTCGAGCTCGCCACGCCCCTCGAGAGCCGGGTCGAGCCCCTCTTCGACCGGCTCGGGTGGCAGGCGATCACACGGCGCGTGCTCGACCAGGCGTGAGCCCGTCGCGCCGCCCGTCCGGAATCTGCGTCGAACCCCGGCGATCGACCGGGGCGCGTCGCACCGTGCAACCGAAGCCGCCGAACCGGGCCGAACCACCGGAACGGGACACTGGTCTGGGGCCATGAGCGCGCCTTCGTCGAACCGCTGGTACACCCTCCCCAACCTGGTGACGTTGGTTCGGTTGCTGGTGGCCCCGGCCCTGGCGCTGGCCATCCTGGCCGGGGCCTGGGCGACGGCTCTCGCGCTCTTCGCCGGCGCTTGCCTGAGCGACTTCGCCGACGGCATCGCCGCGCGTCGCTTCGGCCAATCGAGCCCGATGGGTGGTCTCTTCGACCACGCCACCGATGCGACGCTCGTGGCCAGCGGACTCGCGGCACTCGCCATCCGCGGAGTGGTTCCCTGGCTGCTCCCCCCGCTCGTGGTGGCGGCCTTCCTGCAGTACGCACTCGATTCGCGTGTCCTGGCGGGACGGGGTCTGCGCGGGAGCGGCGTCGGTCGCTGGAATGGAATCGCCTACTACGTGCTGCTCGGGACACCGCTGGTGCGCGACGTGGTGGGCGTCTTCTGGCCGTGGGACGGGCTGGTCCGGGTCGTGGGCTGGCTCCTCGTGGCGACCACGCTCGCATCGATGGCCCTTCGTCTCAGGGCGCTGGTCGCAGGGAAGCCCGCGCGAACCAGGCCCGCGGGCCCGGGGCCCCGAACAGATACGCCGACGTCGTGACGACCCACGCGCCGCCGAGCGCAGCGTGCCGTGGCGAGAGCGGCGGCCCGGCTCCGGGGGTGACCCATGCCGCGACGATCAACCAGACA
>CAYYUT010000294.1:0-5182 GCA_964474935.1 uncultured Spirochaetales bacterium | reverse complement strand
CGTGGAGGTGAAGCAGATCGACCTGCCGAGCGAGATGCAGCGGGCGATGGCGCGCCAGGCCGAGGCCGAGCGCGAGAAGCGCGCCAAGATCATCCACGCCGAGGGCGAGGCCCAGGCGGCGCAGCGTCTCGCCGAGGCCAGCCGGATCCTCGCCACCGAGGGTTCCGCTCTCCAGCTCCGCTATCTGCAGACGCTCTCGGAGATCTCCACCGAGAACTCGTCGACCGTGATCTTCCCCCTCCCCATCGACGTGCTGCGCCCATTCCTGGCGGGCTCGGGTTCCGGCTCGCAGGGCTAGCGGCGGCGGATGGCTCGCAAGTCCGATTCTTCCACGGACGCCGCGGTACGCGGATCGGCGGGCCGATTCCTGCGTCTCGTGCTCCTGCTCGCGATCCTCGTGGGCGTCGGCGCGGCGGCCGCAGTACTCGGCTACTACGAGATCCAGCCGGGCCAGCACGCCGTGGTGCTCCGTCTCGGGCACCACGTGAGGACTGAGACGAATGCGGGCTTCCACTTCCGGATCCCCTTCCCGATCGAGACCGTCGAGGTCGTACCGGTCGGGCAGGTGAGCCCTGAGGAGTTCGGCCAGAAGCTCGACGAAGGTGGCCCGTCCGTGGCGTCCGAAGCGGGCATGCAGACCAGCGACAACAACATCGTGCGGGTGAACTTCGCCGTGCAGTACCGGATCAAGGACGCGTTCCGCGCCACCTACCAGATCGCCGACCTGCGCGACACCGTGCGCGATGCCGCCCAGGCGGCGATGCGCGAGGTGGTGGGTCGTCACTCGATCGACGGCGTCATCTCGGAGGAGCAGGTGTTCGTGTCGGCCGAGGCGCGCGACACGCTCCAGGCGATCCTCGACAACTACAAGTCCGGGGTCGAGGTCATGGAGGTGCAGCTCGAGGACGCCCAGGCGCCGGCGCCCGTGCGCGATGCTTTCGACGACGTGATCGGAGCCGCCCAGGACCGCGATCGACGCATCAACGAGGCTGAGGGATACGCCAACGAGGTGGTCCCCGAGGCACGTGGCCAGGCGAGCGAGCTGCGCGAGAGCGCCCGCGGCTACAAGGAGTCGAAGATCGCGCAGGCGACGGGCGAGGCCGAGCGCTTCCTCGCGCTCGTGACCGAGTACCGCAAGGCGCCCGACGTGACACGCACGCGCATCTACCTCGAGGTGATGGAGGAGGTGTTGCCCGACGTCGAGAAGGTGCTCATCGAGCCCGGATCGAATCTCGTTCCCTATCTGCCCGTCGGCCCCCGCAAGGGGGCGGCGCAGGCGACGGGCGCCAGACCGTGAGGCTGCTGGTCGGATTCCTCGTGCTGGCCGCCGCCATGGTGGGGCTGCTCTTCCTGGCCGAACAGGGGATCGGGCCGATCGTGATCGTGCATGCGGACCAGCAGAAGATCTTCCTCCGCCTCGGATCCGTCTCGAAGGTGAAGAAGGACCCGGGGCTCTGGTACCAGATTCCGGTGGTCGACGAGGTCCGGACCTACAGCAAGCGACTGCTGTACCGGGATGCCGAACCGATTCTGATCCCGACCCGGGACGAGGAGCGTCTGGTCGTGGACAACTACATCATCTGGCGGATCGCGGATCCGGTGCGCTTCCTGGAGGCGTTCCCGCTCGGCATGAGCAACGCGGTGGACACCATCGATCGGGTGCTCAAGGCCGACGTACGCGAGGTGATCGGCCAGCGAACGGTGCGCGAGGTGGTGACCGACGCCCGGGTCGAGATCATGCAGGAGATCGCAGAGCAGGTCGGGGAAGGACTCGAGCCCTACGGCATCGAGGTGACCGACGTCCGGATCAATCGCACGGAGCTGCCCGAGAAGGTGACCAACAACGTGTATGCCCGGATGCGTGCGGAGCGGGAACGCCTCGCCCGGAAGTACCGGGCCGAGGGCGACGAGGAGGCGCGCCGGATCCGGGCCGAGGCGGACCGCGAAGCCAGCGTGGTCGTCGCCGAGGCGAAGCGGGACGCCGAGATCCTGAGGGGAGAAGGGGATGCCGAGGCGACCCGGATCTACGCCGAAGCCTACACCCGCGATCCGGAGTTCTACGAGTTCGTGCGAAGCCTCGAGGCGTACAAGAAGACGATCGGGGCGAACACCACACTGATCGTTCCGCCCGACACGGAGTTCTTCCGCCTCTTCCAGGACGCGGACGACGGCCGCTCGCCGACGCAAGGCGGCGCCCCGACGCCGCGGGTCGAGTAGCCTCGGAGGGCTGCATTCGACGTCAGGAGCGCACGGTGTTCCAGAGGAGCGCGGTGCCGAAGAGTGAGAACGCGACGACCGGGAGCCAGGGCGCGATGCGCGGAGGCAGCATCGATTCGGCGGCGAGGGTGCTTCCGACGGCATTCGCCAGCCAGAAGGTGAGCAGCAGTCCGACGCCTCGCAGCGCGGGAACCGCGAGGCTCCGGGTGACATCGGCGCGCATGGCCAGCGGCGTGGCGAAGAGCGCAAAGACCAGAACCGCCAGGGGGCTCGCGAGGCGTTGATGGAGCAGAAGCTGGACCGGGCCGAGTGGTTCTCCCTCCCGCTCCCGCGCCTCGAGGTAGGCCCGAAGCTGCTGAAGACTGAGACCTGCCGGGTCGGCCTCGATCGCGCGGAGGCTCGGGTCTCCGAGTGGCAGCATGACCTCCGAGAGGACCTCGAAGCGCGGCACGTCCTGGGCGTTCTCCGGGTCGAAGGTCCGCACGGTGGCGCCGAAGAACCGCAGCTGGTCGCTTCCCTCCAACCGGGCGCTGGGCGCATGGATGCTCCGGATGAGTCGGCCCTTCGCGTCGCGCTCGTAGACGCTCACGCCGAGCAGGAGTTCGCGATTCGGATCGGATCCGCGGATGTTGTAGACCGAATGGCCACCGTGGTACCAGAACGATCCACGGCGGTAGGACAGCGTCTCTCCGCCTCCGCGCTCGGCCCGCTTCATGGCGCGAGCGGCTTCGACCACCACGGTCTCGTTCACGAGAAGGGCGCAGGCCGAGAGCACGAGCGACGCTCCGAGAACGGGAAGGGCGATGCGGAGTGGCGAGATGCCGCCGGCCTTGGCCGCGAGGATCTCGAGCGAGAGCGATTGATTGCCCAGGGTCACGAGGGCGGCGCCGAACGCGGCGAGCGGAATCAAGAACTCGAGATAGAGCGCGGGAAGCCGCAACGCCATGTAACCGAAGACGCCCGCGAGTCCCTCTTGCAGCTCACGGACGTCGTCCAGGTTGAGGAGCAGGTCGGCGGCGGAAGCGATCAAGGCGAGCACGCTCAAGGATCCGATGAACCACCCGAGGTACTGCCCCAGGACGTAGCGCGACAGGATTCGCACCCTTCGGAGTCTAGCATTGGAGATCATCCGGCCTAGCGGAGCGCTCGACCGAAAGCTCGTGCGCCCCGTCGTCACCATCGGAAACTTCGACGGTATCCATCTCGGACATCGGGCGATCCTCGATACCGTGATCGAGCGCGCACGAGCGCTGCGCGGGACCTCCGTCGTCTTCACGTTCGATCCGCATCCGCGCAAGGTGCTGCAGCCCGATCGCGATCTCGGGCTGCTGGCGACGCTCGAGCAGAAGTTGGAGTTGCTCGAGGATACGGAGGTGGGCCTGGTGGTGATCGAGCCGTTCACGCGCGAGTTCGCCAGCACCCCCCCGGAGCGCTTCGTCCGCGAGATCCTCCACGAGCGCTTCCAGCCGGTCGAGGTTTACGTCGGCTACGACTTCCACTTCGGACGCGATCGCGAGGGTTCGATGCGGCTCCTCACCGAGATGGGGCCCCGGCTCGGCTTCGCCGTCACCGTGGTCCCCGAAGTCACCTTCCGGGGCGAGGACGTCAACTCGACCCGGATCAGGGAGCTCCTCGCCGAGGGCAACGTGGCAGTGGCCGGCGAGCTTCTCGCCCGGCCCTATGCCGTGAGGGGCCAGGTGGCTCGCGGGGATCAGCGGGGACGCACGATCGGATTCCCGACCCTGAACCTCGAGCCCGAGAACGAGATCCTGCCCGCAGCCGGCGTCTACCTGAGCCGTGTGGTCTTCCTGGACGACGGGACGCCCGGTGTGGGGTCGCAGTGGCCGGCGGTCACCAACGTCGGAGTTCGCCCGACCTTCGGGGGCCAGTCCCTGCGCGCCGAGGCCCATCTGCTCGACTTCGAGGCCGAGGTCTACGGGCGCCGCTTCGAGCTCGTCTTCCTCGACCGGATCCGTCCAGAGCAACGCTTCGACGGACCCGACGCCCTGCGTGCCCAGATCGGTGACGACGTCGCCCGGGCACGCCGGCGCTTCGGTCTCGACTAGCTCGCCGATCGACCCACTCGTCTGTGTTCCGATCGGTGCGGATGGCGAGGCGCCACACTCGCCGATCCCCGGAGAACGGACGGGTGCGCGCGTTCGATCGCGCTCGGATCGCGGGATCACCCGAGCCCGACTGGGGTGAAGTGCCGGCCCGGCGCGCTTCCGGGCGGGCGCGCGCGCGACGCACACCTCCCGCGCGCCAGCGCGAGTAAAGGTCGCTCCCCCGAGCACCGATAACTCAGCGGGTTCTCTTGGGTTTCAGACCCGCACGCGGAACGCATCGCCCGCGGCGTGGGTCCGTGTGCTCGGCGACCGAGCTGCACCCGGACTGCCCGACGACGCAGGGAGGCTCCACATCTTGGACGAGCAGCGGTTCGGTGAGCTCCTGGTCAAGGAGAACCTTCTCAGTGCGGAGCAGCTGAAGAAGGCCCACCAGGAAGCAGCAGCCAGCGGCGAGCGCCTGGGAGCGCAGATCACGAAGCTCGGCTTCCTCGAGCAGGCCGAGGTGTCGGAGTTCGTCGCCAAGCAGTACGGCGTTCCGGCCATCGACCTCGACGACTTCGAGCCCGATCCCCAGGTCCTCCAGCTGATTCCGGAAACCGTCGCCTCGAAGCACAACGTGGTGCCCGTGAATCGTGCCGGCTCGACCCTGGTACTCGCCACCGCCGATCCTTCGAACATCTTCGCGATCGACGACATCAAGTTCCTGACCGGGTACAACATCGACGTCGTCGTGGCGTCCGCCGACCAGATCAAGGCGGCCGTGGAGCGGTGGTACGACCAGGGCGATTCGCTCGCGGACGTCATGGCCGACTTAGAAGACAGCGACGTCGATTTCGTACAGGAAGAGGATGACGGTGTCGACGTCAACGCACTCGCCAAGGAGTCCGAGGACGCCCCCC
>CAYYUT010000293.1:0-5189 GCA_964474935.1 uncultured Spirochaetales bacterium | reverse complement strand
TGGAGCCCGATCACGGGCACGACGTCGACCAGCGCGTTGCGGAGCACGTGCGCCCCGACGACGCGTCCTTCCGACACCCCGCGCGCCCGCGCGACCCTCACGTGGTCGTGGCCGAGCGCCTCGAGCGTGGCCGTCCGCGTGACACGCGCGACCACCGACGACGCCACCACGGCCAGCACCAGGGCAGGAAGCACCAGATGGTGGAGCACGTCGAGCGGACCTCCGGCACCGGCGATCGATCGCATTCCGCTCACCGGGAACAGGCCGAGACCGACCGAACCGACGAGCATGGCGATCATCGCCAGCCAGAACGGCGGCATCGCCAGTCCCGCCACGGCCCCGAGCGTCAGGAGGCGGTCGGGCCAGCGACGTGCGTGGAGGGCGGCCAGGGTACCGGTCAGCAGGCCGAGCAGGACACAGAGCGCGAACGCGGTTCCCGCCAGGAGCGCCGTCGCTGCCGCGCGCTCCCGAAGCTCGGCGGCCACCGGTCGTTCGAGCGAGACCGAGTGTCCGAGATCGCCCTGCAACGAGCGCGCGAGCCAGGAGGCGTATCGCACGGGAAACGGCCGATCGAGCTCGAGCTCGGCGCGCAGGTCCGCGGCCCGCTCCGGGGTCGCGTAGGGTCCGAGGATCGCCAGCGCTGGATCTCCCGGGAGCACGGCCATCACCCCGAACACCACCAGCGTGATCCCCGCGAGCACGAGCGGGAGCTGCACGAGCCGGCCGAGGACATGGCGGATCACGGCCGCGCGATCCTCACGTTCCGGAGATCGAGGAAGAAGGAAGGCTGCGCGCTGAATCCACTCACCGCCGTCCGGGCCACGATCGACTGGTTCCAGCTCGCGATCACCGCCCAAGGGACGTCGCGGCGGAACGCCGCCTGGATCTCGTGGTAGAGGCGACGCCGCGCGACCGGATCGCTCTCACGGCGCGTCGCCTCGATCCAGGCGTCCATGCGCTCGTTCGCGTAGTAGCCCGAGTTGAACCCGCCGCGCTCGGGCCAGGCGCCCCGCCAGAGCGCCAGGTAGGGGAGGGTTCCGGGGTCGTTGGTGATCCACGCCATCTCGGCGATGTCGATCTCGTCGCCGAGCCCGCCGTTCACCGTGGCGAGATAGGTGTTCCACTCGTAGGTGCGCACCTCGGCGCGGATCCCGACGGCGGCGAGATCCGCCTGGATCGCGGTCGCCATCAGGACGGGCTCGAGCATTCCCGAGCCGTCGCGTGGCGCGGCCAGCACCACGTCGACCCCGTCGGGATGGCCCGCGGCGGCCACCAGGGAGCGAGCGCGCTCCGGATCGTGCGCGAAGGGCTCGAGGGCGGGATCGTGGACGTCCGCGAAGGCGGCGGGAACCGGCCCGGCGGCGATCTCCGCCGTCCCCTGGAGCGCGTGTTCGACGAGCGCCGCACGATCGATGGCGAGGTTGGCCGCGAGACGCATGCGACGATCCGCGAAGGGCCCGTGGCGGTTGTTCAGGATCAGGAAGAAGAGATGCGGGCCCGCCGAGCGGTACACCTGGAAGCGTTCGCGCGCCCCGAGGAGCGCGACCGCCTCGGACGACACCTCGGCGAGCAGATCGACGTCGCCCGCCACCAGCTCGGTGACCCGGGTGTCGGAATCGGTGAGGGGACGGAAGAGCACCCGCTCGAGCGCGGGGGGGCCGTCCCAGTAGTCCGGATTGCGTTCGATGACGATGCGGCGCCGGCTCTCCCACGACCCGAAACGAAAGGGACCGGTGCAGACCGGGGCGCGCCGGAAACCGGCGCCGCCGGCGCGGACCCCGTCGGGGGACACCTGGAAACCGACCGGATGCGCCAGATTGGCGAGGAGGGGCGCGAACGGCTCGACCAGTCGCAGCTCGACGGTCCACCGATCCACGACCACGACCTCCTCGACCGCTTCGAAGAAGAAGGCCAACGGGAAAGGGCCCGTCGCGTGGTCCGGGTGGTCGCTGCGCAGCAGACGCTCGAAGTTGTAGCGGACCGCAGCGGCGTCAAAGGGCCGGCCGTCGTGGAAACGAACATCGCGGCGGAGGGCGAAGCGGTAGCGTCTCGCGTCGTCCGAGACGCTCCAGGACCGCGCCAGCGCCGGCTCGATCTCGAGCGAGCCCCCGCGGAAGCGGACGAGCCCCTCGCAGAGCGACGCGATCACCCGGAAATCGTTCAAAGAAGTCACGACGTGGGGGTCGAGCGCACGCGGCTCGGCCTGGAGCCCCACCACCAGGACGTCGTCTGGAAGCTCCGCGGGCCGGCATCCCGCGAGCAGTCCGATCGCCAGCCAGCTCGCCACGCGCAGCGTGCGCCGTGGGTTGCGCGCCCCGGCGGCGGGGCGCAGGCTGGCTCGGAACGGCGAACGGACGAGCCTTCCGATCGCGCGCATGGCGACTGAAGCTATCTCAGCTGGCGGCCCGCGTCTCGCAGTGAGGGGTCCGATCGCGCCACGAACGACACAGGAGGGCGCGCGACTCGCGGGGAAGTTCGCGGAACGCCCGCTACATTCGGGGATCGTGAGGTGGAACCGCGGAGTCTCTCGTGTGCGGCATCTGCGGTGAGCTGCGCTTCGACGGCGCCTCGCCCTCGCTTGCGTCGATCGAAGCCATGACCCACGAGATGGCACCCCGCGGCCCCGACGCGAGCGGCCTCTTCGCCCAACGCGGTCTCGCGCTCGGCCACCGCCGGCTCCAGATCATCGACGTCTCCGAGCGCTCCCAGCAGCCGATGGTCGATCCGGACCTGGGGCTCGCCCTGGTCTACAACGGGGCCATCTACAACTACCCGGAGCTTCGCGAGGAACTCGAGGGGAAGGGCTACCGGTTCTTCTCGGCAGGGGACACCGAAGTCGTCCTGAAGGCCTGGCATGCGTGGGGCCCCGGGGCGCTCGACCGTCTGCGGGGCATGTTCGCCTTCGCCATCCACGAACGGGACAGCGGACGGCTCGCCCTCGCGCGCGATCCGCTGGGAATCAAGCCTCTCTACTGGGCCGAAATCGAGGGGGCCCTGCGTTTCGCGTCGAGCATGCCGGCGATCGTGGCGGCGGGCGGCGTGTCGACCGAGATCGACCCGACGGCGCTGCACCACTACATGACCTTCCACTCGGTCGTTCCGGCGCCCCACACGATCTACCGGGGCGTCCGGAAGCTCGCACCCGCCCACTGGATGCAGATCGAGCCGGACGGCACGCGCCGGATCACTCGCTACTGGGCCCCGTCGTTCGAGCGCCGCCCGGAGGACGAAGGGCTCGGGGCCCACGAGTGGCAGGAACGCGTGCTCGAGTCGCTTCGTGTCGCGGTGCGCCGCCGCCTGGTCGCCGACGTACCGGTGGGCGTGCTGCTCTCGGGCGGCCTCGACTCGAGCCTGGTCGTCGGACTGCTGGCCGAGGAAGGTCAGGAGGGCCTCGCCACCTTCTCGATCGGCTTCGAGAGCGTGGGGCGGGAGAAGGGCGACGAGTTCGAGTATTCCGACATCGTCGCCAAGCACTTCGGCACCGACCACCACAAGATCTTCGTCGACACCCAACGCGTGCTTCCATCGCTCGAGCCCTGCGTACGGGCGATGTCGGAGCCGATGGTGAGCCACGACGTCATCGGCTTCTACCTCCTCTCGCAGGAAGTCTCGCACCACGTGAAGGTGGTGCAGAGCGGCCAGGGCGCCGACGAGGTCTTCGCGGGCTACCACTGGTACCCGCCCCTGCTCGAGCTCGGCGACGACGTCGATGCAGCCACGGAGGCCTACGCCCGCGTCTTCTTCGACCGGACCCACGCCGAGCTCGGTGAGATCGTCGCCCCCGATCTGGTGTCCGAAGACTGGAGCCGTCGCTTCGTCGCGGAGCACTTCGCCGAGCCCGGGGCGCGCCGCGCGATCGACCGCGCGCTCCGCCTCGACACCGGCAACATGCTGGTGGACGATCCGGTGAAGCGCGTCGACAACAAGACCATGGCCTGGGGACTCGAGGCCCGGGTTCCCTTCCTCGATCGCGACCTCGTGGAGCTCGCGGCGCGCTGCCCGGCGGAGCTCAAGGTGGCGTCGGGCGGCAAGGGCGTGCTCAAGGACGCCGCGCGCCGGGTGATCCCCGAGCAGGTGATCGACCGACCCAAGGGTTATTTCCCGGTGCCGGCCCTCAAGTACATCCGTGGGGAGTACCTGGACTTCGTGCGTGGGGTGCTCGACGACCGTCGTGCGCGCCAGCGCGGCCTCTTCCGACGCGAGGCTGTCGACACCCTGCTCGCCGACCCCGAGGCCCATCTCACACCCCTCCGGGGTTCCAAGCTGTGGCAGGTGGCTCTGCTCGAATACTGGCTCCAGGTCCACGAGGGATGACCGTGCCCGACCGACGCGAGCGGCCCGTCTCGCCCGACGGCGAGCGCGAGTCCGAGGACAAGGACGAGAAGAAGCGGCGCGACTGGGCCGATTCGCATTCGATCAGCCCCTGGCGCAAGCCGCTCCAGGACGCGAGGGGACCCGCAACGGCCTCGAACGTCACGGTCGATTGCGGCTGGGGCCGCGTGATCTTCGCGCACACCTTCCCCGACGATGAGGTGCTGGCCGAGACCTTGCGGGAGGAGGAAGAAGGTCGGCGCGACATCGCCTTCTATCTCCGCGACGCCCACGTCCTGATCGCACGCAGCCCCGAGGAGTTCTTCCTCGACCCCTCCCACACCTTCCGGCTCTGGTTCGATGCCTACGAAGCGTCGGAGCGGCGTCCGCCCGACCAGATCGAGATCCGCAAGGTGCGGAGCCGGCGCGAGGCGGATGCCGTGCACGCCCTCTACCGCTTCCGTCGGATGGTCCCGCCCGACGGCGACGACGTCTGGCGCCTGCGCGACGACCGGCGGCTCACCTGGCTCGTGGCGGTCGACCGCGAGAACGAGCGGGTGCTCGGATGCGTGCTGGGCATCAACCACCATGCGGCCTTCCGCGATCCGGAGAAGGGGTCGAGCCTGTGGAGCCTCGCCGTCGATCCCCAGGCATCGCATCCGGGTATCGGCGAGGGGTTGGTGCGCGCACTCATCGAGCACTTCCGCGATCGCCAGTGCGCCTATCTCGATCTCTCGGTCATGCACGACAACCGCGAGGCGATCGCGCTCTACGAGAAGCTGGGCTTCGAACGGGTCCCGGTGTTCGCCGTGAAGCGCAAGAACCCGATCAACGAGCCGCTCTACGTGGCGCCGCCGCCGGAGGAGCAGCTCAACCCC
>CAYYUT010000292.1:0-5204 GCA_964474935.1 uncultured Spirochaetales bacterium | reverse complement strand
AGATCTCGCCAACGGCACGCCCCTCCGGCGCGAGGCGCCGGCGGAAGGCCCGGGGATGGAGGGCGCCCCGGTGGCGCAGCACCCGGAACCCGAGCGGAGCGCCCGCTCCGAGGGCGCGCGCCAGACGGGGGACCCGATCGAGGCCGAGGCCCGGGCTCATGGCGACGAGTGGTTCTCGCCGTTCGAGGACGAGCTCGACGTGCCCACCTTCCTGCGTCGCCGTCAGAGCGACGAGTCGGAGGAGGAGCTCGACGATCCGGCCTTCCTCCGGCGGTCGGCCGACTGACCGCCGGGCCGCTTGAACTCGCCGGGCGGCTCGGGCAGGCTCTCGCGCCATGTCCGAGCCGCTCGTTCGTATCGATCGCGACGGTCACGTCGCCACCCTGACGTTCCACAATCCCGAGCGTCGCAACGCGATGACCCAGGCGATGGGCGAGGCCTTCGCGGGGACGCTCGCCGGGCTCGCCGAGGACTCTTCGCTGCGAGCCCTGGTGCTGCCGGGCGCGCCCGAGGGTCGCGCCTTCTCGGCGGGGGGAGATCTCGGCATGCTCGTCGGCCGGGCCGACGAGGCCGGCGAAGGCGCACGAGACGAGGTGCGCGATTCGATGCGGAGCTTCTACGCACTCTTCCTCGGCGTGCGTGAGCTTCACTGTCCGACCATCGCGGCCCTGAACGGAGCGGCGATCGGGGCCGGGCTCTGCGTCGCGCTGGCCTGCGATCTGCGGGTCGCCGCGCGCGGTGCCAAGCTCGCCCTCAACTTCTCGCGTCTCGGAATCCATCCCGGGATGGGGGCTACCTGGACCCTGCCGCGACTGGTCGGACCCAGCGTGGCCGCCGATCTGCTCTACACGGGACGCACGGTGACGGGAGAGGAGGCCGCGACGCTCGGTCTCGTGAACCGCTGCGTGGAGGCGGAAGCGGTCGTGGACGAGGCCCGGCGGATCGCGAACGAGATCGCGGCCCAGGCCCCCCGCGCGGTCCGCGGCATCAAGCGGGCACTGTCGCGTTCGGCGACGGCCGCGCTCGCCGACCAGCTCGATCTCGAGGCGGAAGAACAGGCCGACTGCTTCCAGACCGAGGACCTGCGCGAGGGCCTCGCCGCCATGCGGGAACGCCGTGTTCCCCGTTTTCGCGACCGCTAGCCCGACGCGGTGAGCAGCCGCCGCGCGGTCTCGGAGACGAGCTTGCCGTCGGCTGCCGGTCCGAGGCGCTCGAGGGCCGCCTTCATCACCCGGCCCATGTCCTTCGGGCTGCTGGCGCCGGTGGCGTCGATCACGGCGCGCACGGCTCGCTCCACCTCGGCGGCGTCGGGTGCGGCCGGCAGATACGATTCGAGCACGTCGCGCTCGGCCGTCTCCTTCTCGGCGAGTTCCATCCGTCCCGCCTCGGTGTAGCGCTCGATCGCCTCGCTCCGCTGCTTCACGAGACCTCGGATCACCCGCAGGATGCCCGCCTCGTCGAGCGAGCCCCCCTCGTCGATCTCGCGGTTGCGGATGGCGCCTCGGATGCCCCGAATCGTCTCGAGGCGCACGCGCTCCTTGGCGCGGAGCGCCTCCTTCATGTCGGCGTCGAGCCGTGCGCGGAGCTCCATGCGCGTCGCCCTCAGTCTGCGGGCAGGGCTTCGACGACGGCCTGGATCTCGCCGGCGTGGAAGAAATACGCGATCTCGATGCGGGCCGTCTCCGGAGCATCGGAACCGTGGACGGCGTTCTTCTCGATGTCCGTGGCGAAGTCCTTGCGGATCGTCCCCTCGGCCGCCTCGGCGGGGTTCGTCGCCCCCATGAGCTTCCGGTTCCGGGCGATGGCATCCGGCCCCTCGAGCACGCTCACCACCACCGGACCGCTGATCATGAACGACACCAGCGACTCGAAGAACGGGCGCTCCTTGTGGACCGCGTAGAAGCCGCGGGCCTGCGGCGCCGTCAGGTGGAGCATCTTGAGCGCGATGATCTCGAGACCGTCGGCCTCGAACCGGTGCAGGATCTCACCGACCGCGTGCTTGGCCACCGCGTCGGGCTTGATGATGGAGAGCGTGCGTTCGACCTGGGCCATGGATCCTTCCCTCTTGCTGTTCGTCGCGGACTCCGGGACGGAACACCAGTGTCCCGTCCCAGGAGTTCGCCTGCATTCGGACGCGTCTGCGGGCCGCCGGCAGCGTTCCGCTCCCGGAGGCGTGGCGGTGCCATGCCTCGGTTGCGCGCCTTGCCTGCGGCCCGCAGTCACGTCCACGGTGCGCTTGGGGCCGGGCGATCCAGCTCTTCAGGGTTTCGCCGAACTCCCGGGACGGGACACTAGCAACGGGGGTCGGAATCGGAAGCGCCGGGCGTCCGGCCGGCGACGGACTCGATCAGACGATCGACCGAGGCGCGCTGCCGGTCGTCGAGGTCCTCGAAGCGCAGGCCCATGCCGGCGGCCTCGCCGCTCGCCGCCGACCGCCGCCACACGACCCGGGCGCGGACCGAGATGGTTCCGTGGCAGGCCCCCGCATCGATCATCAGCTGGAGGGGAGAGGCCACGTCGAGCGGCCGCTCGGTCGCGATGAAGAGCCCGCCTTCCGAGATGTTCGTGAGGACGGCCTCCCGAAGCTCGCTGTCGCTCTCGAAGACCACCTTCAGATGGGTCGGGATCCGGAGGTGCTGGCGCTGATCGCGGGCCTCGGCGTCGCCGACCAGGCCGAAGTGGGCGCCGAGGAGATCTCGGAGCTCGCCCCATCGCTCGAGCTCCGAGACAGCCAGGGGCGGCGAGCCGAAGAGTCGGCGCCGGTTCAGGTAGCGGAACTCGTGGATCGACTGGCGCACCTGCCCGATTCCCCGTACCCCGCTCACGGCCCACCCTCGCCCCGCGCGTCGAGCCCTCCGGCACCGCGGCCGGAGAGCGCTGGATCGCACACGATCGCCCGGATCCGTTCGCGGTCCGGATCCTCGAGATCGTCGAAGCAGACCCCCATGCCGGCCGGCCCCTCCGAGCCCCCCGCATCGCGCACCCATCGCACGGTGCCTCGCATTTCGGCGTGTCCCGCGGAGGTGTCGATCGAGAGTCGGATCCGGCTCCCCACGGCGAGCGGCCGACAGGTCTCGACGAAGATGCCGCCCTCGGAGAGATTCTCGAGGCACGCCGAGCGCAGCTCGTCGCCGGTCTCGAATCGCATCTGGAGGAAGGTGGCGAAACGGACGTGCGAGCGTCGCTCCACGGCCGCGAGCACCGAGTCGAGACGATCCCCATAGAGACGCTCGAGCGACGCGCGCAGGTCGCCCCAGCGTTCGAGCTCGGACACCTCGAGGGGAGGCGCACCAAACAGACGTCGGCGGTTCAGGGCGCTGAACTCGGACAGGGCCTCGGCCGGACGAGGCTCGCTCGGACACGCACGCGGCATGCGGTGCATATCGGCCGACCGATGCGACCGGAATAGACCCACGCGCTCGGCCGCCATGCCCGGAGAGCTGGTGGCTCAGGGCATCCGGAGAACGATTTTCCCAAAGTGCTCGCTCGCCTTCATGGCCCGGTGCGCCTCACCTGCCTGCTCGATCGGAAGCACCCGATCGACGCGAGGCCTCAGCCCTCCGGCCTCGATCTCGGCGCCGAAGCGCTCGATGAGCCTCGAGACGATCGCCGCCTTCTCGGACGCGGGGCGGGCGCGGAGCGTCGATCCGATCACCTGCAGACGCCGAGCCACGAGCGGAGCGAGCGAGAGCTCGCCCTTGGCACCCCCCATCAGACCGATGATCACGAGCCTTCCGCCCGTGGCCAGACTCGCGAGGTTCGCGCGCCAATAGGAGGCCCCGATCGTGTCGAGGACGACGTCGACCCCCCGCCCGTCCGTCATCTCCTTCGCGGCCTCGGCGAAGTCTCCCGTTCGATAGTTCACCGCCACGTCGGCGCCGAGCTCGCGGCAGGCCGCGCACTTCTCGTCGCTCCCCGCCGTGACCAGGATGCGCGCCCCGGCGGCGCGGGCGAGCTGGATGGCCGACGTGCCGATCCCGCTCCCGCCACCGTGGACCAGCATCGAGCCGCCCTCCGGCAGCCGACCGAGCTGGAACACGTTGAGGAACACGGTGAGGAAGGTCTCGGCGAAGCCGGCGGCCTCCTCGTCCGAGAGGGCGCGCGGCACGCGGAGCGCCGAGCCCGCGTCCACGACCACCTGCTCGGCGTAGCCCCCTCCGGCGAGCAGCGCCATCGCGCGTTCCCCCACCTGCCAACCCGTCACTCCGCTTCCGATCTCGACGACCTCACCGGCGCACTCGAGCCCCAGGATCGGGGATGCGCCCGGCGGCGGTGGATACATGCCCTGGCGTTGCAGGAGATCGGCGCGATTCACACCCGCAGCGGCCACCCGGATGCGCAGATCACCGCGACCGAGCTCGGGCGGATCGGTGTCCCCCACGTAGAGGACGTCCTCGCTACCGGGCTCGTCGAACAGTACGGCCTTCATCGCACGGGACGATAGCGTCGCGGCCCCCGATGCAAACGGGGCGACGCCGGAACCGGCGCCGCCCCGTGGGCTCGCATCGGGGATCCGCGCGCGTCTACTTCAGATCGGCGCGGCTGTAGCCCAGGATGTTGCGGGCGATGATCAGATTCTGGATCTGACCCGTCCCCTCGTAGATGTCCGTGATCCGCACATCGCGGAACCACTTCTCGAGCAGGTGATCGCGCGACACGCCCATCGGCCCGAGGATCTCGATGCAACCCTGGGTCACCTCGCGCACTGCCGAGCCCCCCTTCGCCTTCGAGATCGACGCCTCGACGTTATTGGGCTTGGCGTGGTCCGACAGGTACGCCGCATGGAGCACCGTCAGCATGGCGGCCTCATACCTGGCCTCGAGGTCCATGAAGCGCTGCACCACCGCGGGCTGGCTGGCGGGCGCGAGGTCGTAGTCGATCGTCACGCCGGCTTCTTCGAGGGCCTCGCGCGTGAAGTCGAGCGCGGCCTCGGCCATGCCGAGTCCGATCGCCGCCACCGCAGGCCGGGTCATGTTGAAGGTCTTCATCACGCCCCGGATGCCGCCCGAGCTGGCCTTGGGAACCTCTTCCTTGCCACCGAGCAGCATGTCGCGCGGGATCCGGCAGTCGCGGAACACCATCGCCGCCGTGTCGTCGGCCCGGATCCCGAGCTTGCGCTCCTTGTGGGTCACGTCGAAGCCGGGCGCCCCCTTGAGCACCAGGAACGACTTGATCCCGGCCCGGCCCGCCGACTTGTCGACGGT
>CAYYUT010000291.1:0-5218 GCA_964474935.1 uncultured Spirochaetales bacterium | reverse complement strand
GACGGCCGCGGTTCGGGTCGCGCTCGAAGAGCCTTCGGGTCTCGAGCTCGTCCCGCGTCGACTCGAGCTCACAGGACGATCCGGTGGACCACAGCTGGAGGGGCCTCCGGGCGGGGCGCCGGATCCGGTCGCGCCGGTCTTCGGCGACGACCCGCACGAGCTCGCGCCCGGGCCCCCCGCGACCGGGCGCGCACTCCGCGTCTCCGAGGCCGTGCCGCTCGCGTTCGAGCGCGACGGTCTGTGCTTCGAGCTGCCGGAGGGCAAGCGGCGCCTCGAGCGATGCGAGGCCATCGCGGTCGGGGCGGTCCGCGGGCTGGCCCCGAAGCCGGTGCTGGTGATCGATCTGGTCCTCGACTGGATGCAGGCCTCGACTGCCCCGCTCCAGGTAATCCGTCTGCGGAGCGACCGCTTCGATCCGCGCCGCCTGTGCGAGGGTCGCGACGCCACCCCGGCCTCAGCGCTCCGCGCGATGATCCGTCGGCTCCTGCGCGTCTTCGATGCGCTTCCGCTTCCCGACGGGCCCACGGCCGTGGGCGAGCCCCGGTACAGCATCCACCCCGACCTCCCGAGCTATGAGCACGCGGTGCTCGGAGCCACGAGCGACCCCGTGGACCTCCCTCCGCCGGGGGCGTAGCCGAGCTCGGCCGGTCGGCGCGGACCGCTCGTGCGCCGTCGCGCCGCATCCCGTGCCGAGGCGTCCCGAGGAAAAACGCTTCTCATTGGGAACGGAGTTTCCTTCCCACGTCCAGATCTGCGGGCGAACCGTCAGCGGATGGCTGCGGGGATCGTGCCGGGAGGACGCCCCTACGCGCGTTGGGCGCCGGCCGACACCGGGTCGCCACGGGCCCGCCATCGGGTGCGATCTGGCACAGACCGGCACGGAAACTGCACTCTCTTGGCGCGAACCTTTGGGAAGGGGTTTCCACGATGGATATTGCGCTCCTACGCAGAGCCGTGCTGCAGCGGACCTTGCCGCTGGTGTCGGCGGCCGGGTTGGTCTTCGCCGCGGCGCCCGCCTCGGCGACCGACCTCGACTTCGATTCTCTCACCAACGGCGAGGCCGGACCCTTCACCTTCGCGGTGGGACCGGGCACGGTCACGATCGACAGCTCGTCCGCCAATGGCGTCGCGGCCTTCGACACCGACCCGGCGGGTCCGAACTTCGGGGGCCTCGACGAGGACCTGCTGGTCGATACCGGCATCGCCCTGATCCTCCAGAACGACGCCGGGAGCTTCGGCGATCAGACCGTCGCCGGGATCTTCGATACGCCCGACGACGACCCCCAGGGCGGAGTCCTGACCTTCGACTTCGACGACGTCTCGGTGCTGCTGCTGTCGGTGGACCTGATCGACATCAACGGCGGCGGTGCGGTCTCCCTCACGCTCACCGACGGAGCGGGGCTGACACGCACCTACTCGGTTCCCGACGACTGGACCGGAGACATCGAGCAGCTCGAGGTCGGCATCCAGACCCTGGATCTCACGACGCTCGCCAATCAGGTGGGTGTCGGGCCGGGGAAACCGTTGGCCACCGCCTCCGAGGATGCGGGCTTCGATGCGAGTGACGTCGTGTTGCTGACCGTCGACTTCGACGGCTCGGCGGCCCTCGACAATCTCTCGTTCGTGCCCGAGCCCTCGACGTTCGCCCTGCTGGGCCTCGCCGTGGCCGGCCTCGCCAGCCTGGGTCGGAAGCGCCGCTAGCTCTCGGACCACCGGGATCGCGCCCATCCCGCGCGCAGCGCGCCAGCCTGTGCACCAGAGGATGGGTCGGCACGAGACCTTCGGGCGCCGCGGTCGTTTCATCGGCCGCGGCGCCTGGTCGTGTTCGGGGTGCGACCTTCGCGGCGCCCGGATCCGGAATGGCCGAGACTGGGAGGGATGGAGCCCCGGCGCCGCTACCACGCCTTCGATGCGCTGCGCGCCTTCGCGATGGAGCTCGGACTGGTGCTGCACGCGGGTGTGCCCTACACGCGGCAGTGTCCGGAGAGCTGGGTCGTGTGCGATCCCATGCGAAGCGCCGCCTTCGATCTCCTGAACACCACCATCCATGCGTTCCGCATGCCCGTCTTCTTCCTGATGTCGGGCTTCTTCGCCCTGCTGCTGGTCGAGCGGATCGGCCCGCAGGCTTTTGCTCGGCACCGCGTCCGACGTCTCGTGCTCCCGGTCCTGGTCGGCGGGGCGATCCTGGTGCCCGTGACCCGGGCCGTCTGGCTGCTCGGCCCGTTCGAGCGGCCGGTCGACCCGGTGCAGGGCGCCTACTGGCCTTCCCTCCGGGCGCACTTCGCAGCCGAGGGTCTCGGCGTGTTCGGGACGATCTGGCACCTCTGGTTCCTCGAGTACCTGATCCTGTACACGGCCATGTTCCTGGGCTGGCGCCTCCTGCGAACGCGGCGGAGCGGGTCCGGGTCGCTCACCCGTCTGGAGGATCGACTGGCCGGCCGCCTGGTGGCGCCCGCGAGGTCCCTCTGGCTGGCGCTACCCGTGGCGCCGATGATGCTCGTCATGTCGGGCTGGCATGTCGACGGCATCGGGGAGCTCGTTCCCGAGGCCCACATGCTCGTGTACTACGGCATCTTCTTCGTGGCGGGGACGCTGCTCCATCGGGTGCGCGACCGCGTCGATGCGTTGGCGCAGGGCTGGCGAGGGCATCTGCTCGTGGCGCTCGGACTCGTGCTGCCCCTGCTCGTCGTCGGGGGCCGTGTCGGCCAGGGGGCGTCGGGTGGATCCGCCCTGGCCATCGATGTCGCGGGGCGGCTCGCGTCCGGGTTCTTCACCTGCCTCCTGCTCTTCGGGGTGGTCGGCGCGTTCGTCGCCCTCACGTCGGGATCGAGCGCGCGCCAGCGCTATCTCTCGGACGCCGCCTACTTCGTGTACCTCGCCCACTTCCCGTTGATCGCCTGGCTTGGGCTGGTCCTGGCGGCT
Source organism: uncultured Spirochaetales bacterium (assembly GCA_964474935.1). GTDB lineage: Bacteria > Myxococcota_A > UBA9160 > UBA9160 > JAFDDA01 > CAYYUT01. Next base: position 2,296 of record CAYYUT010000291.1, on the reverse strand, counting down.
CGGCCGTGGCCGGCATGGCTCAAATTCGCCTTCGTGCTCGCCATCGCCGCCTCGACCCTTCTCGGGATGTATCACGGGCTCATCCGGCACGGGCCCGTCGGACGCGTGCTCCACGGGCCACGCTGAGCCCGGTTGGCCGCGCGTGTCCAGGCTGTCGGGCCCCTGCGCGGGCAGCCTCGGGACGCGGCGGGCCCGTCAGCCCGTGGCGAAGTGGAACTCCTCTCGCACGATCCGACCGTTGCGGACCGTGTAGACGGCGATCTCCTCCATCCCGCTCCGCTGCCCGGTCGACTTCTCGGTGACGTCGATCCGGAAGCGCAGGCAGAACCCGGTGGCTCCGACCCAGGGGCCCTCGAGCTCCATCTCGTGGATCTCGTGATCGGCCTCCCAGCCCCGGTACTTCGCCAGCACCGACTTCTTTCCACTCCAGGCCAGCGAGGCGCCCAGGCCCTCGACCGACTCGATCTTGGGCGAGAGCCAGTCGCGCTCGACCTCGTCGGCCTTGCCCGCCCGGAGCAGCGCCGTGACCCGGGTCGCCACCTCGGCCGGCTCCGGTCCGCGTCCGGTCCTGACAGGGGTCGGGCCGCCGGAGGCCTGGGCAGCCTTCTTGCGTGTCTTCGTGGCAGAGGACCGCTTCGACTTCTTTCCGGACGACTTCTTCTTGGATGCCTTCTTCGGACTCTTCTTCGCGCTGCGACGGGCCGACTTCTTGCCGCCCTTGCCACGCTTCCGGTCGCTCGCCTTCTTCCGGGTCGCCATCGGATGCCTCCTTCGGGTTCCGCTCGTCCTTCATATACACTCGGCCGGGGAGGAACTCATGCGAAAACTGGGTTGGTTGGCAGGCGGCGTCGTCGTGCTGCTCGGAGCGGCGTTCCTGGCCGTCACGATCTACCTCGGAGAGATCGTCGCGACGGGGATCGAGCGGGGGGGAACCTACGCGCTGGGTGTCGATACACGGGTCGGCCTGGTCCGCCTGGCCCCGTTCGCCGGCTCGTTCCGGATGAGTGGGCTCCGCATCGCGAATCCGCCGGGATTCGCGAGCCGGCGCTTCTTCGATCTCGGCCGTGCGAGCCTCGACGTCGATCTCGGCACCCTCCGCGACGAGAAGATCGTGATGCCGCGCATCCTGCTCGAGTCGATCGACGTCGTACTCGAGTACCAGGACGGCCGAACGAACGCAGGGGCGATCCTCGAGAATCTGAAGCGCTTCGAGCGGAGCGGCGATCCCGCCCCGAGCGACGACGATGGGGCCGCGCGCCAGGTGGTGGTGCGCGAGCTCCTGATCCGCGATCTGACCGCGCGCGTCGAGGTGAACGAGGCGCTGAGCCGCGCGCTCGGGCGCCAGAGCATCGTGCCCCTCGAGATCGCGGAGATCCGCCTCGAGAACGTCGGCGAAGATCGCAGCGTCACGCTCGCGCAGCTCACCGATCTGATCGTCAAGACGGTGCTGACCGCCGTGGCTCGTCAGGGTGGCGGTACGCTGCCCTCGCTCCTGGTCGGCGAGGTGCGGGCGAACCTGAACGGGCTGGCGAGCCTGCCCGGGGCCCTGACGAGCGAGCTCGGCAGCGAAGTCGGGGAGCGTCTCGAGCAGGCCGTGAAGGAGCTTCCCGGCTCCGTGGGCGACACCGGCAAGAAGCTGGTCGAGGAGTCGGGCCGGGCGGTGGGCGACGAGGCCCGGAAGGCCCTGGGACGCATCGGCGATCTGGTCGGGGGCAAGGACGACTAGCCGCGCGCTCCCCCGCCGAGGCTGTCGGATCGGCCCCGCACCATCATCGCTCGAGCTGGGTCTGGACGGGTGAGTCGATCGCGCTCGGATCGGTGATCGAGCGTCTCGGGGCGTGGGACCGGGCGCGCTTGGCTGGATGATACGGCCTTCGGCGCTGGGGCGGCTGCGCCGTGATCGACCCGCCCGGCCCGGTGGGCGGGCCGTCAGGCCGGGGAGCCTCCGGCCGGATCTTCGGCCACGTCCGCGTGGCCCGGCACCCGTCGGTCCGTCATCTCCTGCACCAGATGCAACAGGTAGAAGGCGATGTGGGCGGGCACCAGCCAGGGGACGTGCGCGCGAAGGGGGTCGAGGGCCTGCACCCCGAGGAGACCGACGATGCTCCCGAGGATCATCGGATGCGGAATGGTGCCGTACGGAAACCGCGACACCCGCTCGGGAGGGAGCTGACCGAGCTCGACCCCGAACCAGGTGCGAGCGACGCCGAGCGCCCGGGTCGCGACTGCGGCGAGTCCGAAGCCGATCACGATCAGGGCCAACGACACGGGGGCGAACACGCCGAAGGAGAGATAG
>CAYYUT010000290.1:0-5235 GCA_964474935.1 uncultured Spirochaetales bacterium | reverse complement strand
GAGCGCCAAGGCGGGGATCTGCGTCGAGACGGCGGTGGGCTAGGACGACGATAGCGATCTCGGCGATTTCATCGTGGACGCAATCGCCGTGGACCCGTCGGACGCGGTCGTGAACATGAACCTCGCCGACCAGACCCGCCGCGTGCTCTCGACCCTGGCGCCCCGCGAAGAGAAGGTGCTGAAGCTGCGCTTCGGCATCGGCGAGCCCGGCCATCACACCCTGGAAGAGGTGGGCCGCGACTTCGAGGTGACGCGCGAGCGCATCCGCCAGATCGAGGCCAAGGCGCTCCGCAAGCTTCGCCACCCGAGCCGGAGCAAGGTGTTACGGCCGCTCGTCGAGAACTAGCCAGACGACGCGGCCGCACGCAGGGCGGGGGGCGCGGGAGCGGCGGCGCAGGCCGCCGCGGACGGCGAGCCCCCGGCCGGCTCTGGTGGGAGGAGCTCTCCCGGGAAGAGCTCCTCGAGGTGCGCCTGTGCGACCTCGGGCTCGAGATCGAGGGCACCGCGCTCGGTGGGCGGGTCGAGCGCCTGTACGGCGAGCTCGACCAGGCGGGCCTCGTGTTCAAACCCTACGTCTGGCTCTCGACCGACTGGTTCACGCCCGACGGCGTCACCGGCTTCGGGATCCCCTTCTATCTGGCGCACCCGCGGCTCGCGCGCCTCGAGCACCGGCAGATGCTCGAGGTGGAAGGCGGGGGCCACATCGGCTGCCTGAAGCTGCTTCGACACGAGACCGCCCACGCGCTCGACCACGCCTACCGCCTGCACCGTCGCAAGGCCTGGCGCGAGCAGTTCGGATCGGCGGCGGTGGCCTACCGGCCCTCCTACGTTCCGCGCCCCGGGAGCCGGCGCTTCGTGCAGAACCTCGACAACTGGTACGCGCAGAGCCACCCCGTCGAGGATTTCGCCGAGACCTTCGCGGGCTGGCTCCAGCCGCGCTCGCAGTGGCGCCGGCGCTATGCCGGCTGGCCCGCACTCCGGAAGCTCGAGTACGTGGACGAGCTCATGGCCGAGATCGCCGAGCGCAAGCCGCCGGTCCGTACGCGCGAGCGCATGGATTCGCTTCCCAAACTGCGGTTGAAAGTGGGCGAGTATTATCAGCGCAAGAAGGCCTACTACGGCGAAGAGAGTCGCATGTTCTACGACCACGATCTGCGGCGTCTGTTCTCGGACGAGATCGCCGACCGGCGGCGTCCGCGGGCGAGCGCCTTCCTGCGCGAGCGGCGCCGCGAGCTGCGCCAGCGGGTGGCGAGCTGGACGGGTCAGTACCAGTTCGTGGTGGACGAGGTGCTGCGCCACATGATCGCGCGCTGCCAGACGCTCGGGCTGCGGCTGCGGACGGCCGAGCGCGAGGCCGTGCAGGACGCCGCCATCCTGCTCACCGTCCACACCGTGCGCCATCTGCGCGGCGGACACCGCGAGTACATGCGGTGAGCGGGGCGCCCGGACACGGTGCGCAGCGCGGCGGGAGCGTTCTGTGAAACGCATGCGGGTGCTCGTGGTGGTCCACGAGGACCTCGTCCCGCCCGATTCGCTCGAGGGCTACAGCGAGAGCGAGGCGCTCCGCTTCCGCACCGAGTACGACGTCATCGCGGGCCTCCGCAGGCTCGGCCACGACGTGCGGGTGGTGGGCGTGGCCGACGACGTCCTCCCCATCCGCGAGGCCGTGCGCGAATGGAAGCCGCGCGTGGTCTTCAACCTGCTCATCGAGCTGCGCGACATCGGCGCCTTCCAGGTGCACGTGGCGAGCTATCTCGAGCTGCTCGGTGTGCGCTACACGGGCTGCAACCCGCGCGGCCTGCTGCTCGCGCGCGACAAGGCGCTCTCGAAGAAGATCATGCGCTACCACCGCATCCCCACCCCGGCCTTCGCGGTCTTCCGGCGCGGGCGGCGCGTGCGGCGCCCGGCCGGCCTCACGTTCCCCCTGATCGTGAAGTCGCAGGAAGAGGACGCCTCGTTCGGGCTGTCGCAGGCCTCGATCGTCACCAGCGACGAAGAGCTCGAAGAGCGCGTGCGTTTCGTGCACAAGCACGTCGAGACCGACGCGCTCGCCGAGGAGTACATCCGCGGGCGCGAGCTCACGATCGGCGTGATCGGGAACCAGCGGCTCGAGACCCTCCCGATCTTCGAGATGCGTTTCGAGAAGCTTCCCGAGGGAAGCGAGCCCATCGCCACGGCGCGCGTCAAGTGGGATCTCGAGTACCAGGAGCGGATCGGGATCAAGACCGGGCCGGCCTACCGGCTGCCCGACGGCATGCCCGAGCGCATCGCCCACATCGCGCGGCGCGTCTACCGCGCGCTCGAGCTCTCGGGCTTCGCGCGCATCGATCTGCGCCTCTCCGAGGAGCGCAGCATCCACGTGATCGAGGCCAACCCCAACCCGGACATCAAGGAGTCGGAGGACTTCGCCAACTCGGCCTACGTCGCGGGCTTCGACTACGGCGCGCTCCTGCAGCGCATCCTCAGCCTGGCCCTCCGCTACCGCCCGCCCTGGTCGTCGGTGTAGCGGGCGCGCTGCGAGCGGCGGGCCGTGGCGCGCGCGGGTTGTCGAACGCGGGCTGTCCGGTGGCGCGTGCGCGTGCGCGGGCTGTCGAAGAGCGGGCCGTGGCACGGCGGGTTGTCGAACGCGGGCTGTCGAGCGGCGGGCCATTGAAGAGCGCGCGGGCTGCGACCGAGCCGTGCGGGGGGCCTACTCGAGGTCGGGTGGGGTGACCTTCGCGATCCAGTCGGCGTACTGGCCGCGGTAGCCCACCTCGGCCTGTCGCTCGGCGACGCGCTCCTGGATGCTCGCCCAGGCGTCGGACGTCAGGGGCTGCTGGCGCGAGATCTCGTCCATGGCGATGCTCGCGGCCTCGCCCGCGGCGGCGGCCTCGCCTTCGAGCAGCGCCTCTTCGCCCGCGTGGCCACCCTCGTCTTCCGCGTCGTCGTCGCCGAGCCCGAGGAACCGGGCCATCACCACCTCGGAGACGTGGGCCGAGTGCTTGCGCGAGGCCACGATGTTGCCCTTGCCCGTGACGATGTTCCCCACCGAGAAGACGGTGGGGTAGCCCTCGAGGCGTCCGAGGTCCCAGTCTTCGAAGCGGAAGAGCTCGCCCTTCATCGGGATCCCGGGCAGCGGCTCGGGGATGCTCCCGATCGAGCTCACCACGTAGGGGCCGCGCACGAGGAAGGTGTCGTCGGTGGGTACCGGGCGGCCGGCCTCCATGCGGGTGCGGCGCATCTTGAGCCCGGTGAGCCGGTCGCCTTCCACGAGCAGGGCCTCGGGCATGCAGAGGGGCTCGATCTTGAAGCGGTACTTCTCCATCGCCTTCTCGATGAGCTTGCGGCGGGCGTTCTCGGTCTTGGCGCGGCGCTCGGGTGTGGCGCCCGCGGGCATCTCGACCACCGGCATGTCCTCGATGCGGCGACGATAGAGGAGCGTCGCGCCCTCGAGCCCGAGGTCTTCGAAGGCGAGGTCATGCTGGGCCAGGATCTTCGGGATGCCCTTCACTTCGAGCTCGACCATGGGCACCGTGATGCCGCGCTCGGCGAGCTTCGCGCGCACCGTCTCGAGCATCAGCACCTTGGCGACGTCGATCGAGGCGAGGCCGCCACCCACCACGAGCGCACCGTCGGCGGGCTCGAAGGTCGGGCCCGAATAGCCAGCTTCCTGCGCGTGGTTGAACCAGATGATGAAGGGGTTCTGGTAGACGAGGCCCCGGCCGAGGAAGGCATCGGCGCCCTCGATCGGGAGGGGCCGGTCGCGCCAGGCGCCGCAGGCCAGCACCACGCCACTGAAGCCCCAGTCGTTCACGAGCTCGTCGAAGCCGATGTCGCGCCCGATCTTGGTGTTCGGCACGAAGGCGACGCCCGGGGTCGAGAGCTTCTTGCCGATCGTCTCGTACTCCTTGCGACGGAGCGCCAAATGCCAGCGCGGCAGCCCGTCCTCGATCTTCCCGTAGGGGCGCGGGTGCTGCTCGAAGACGGTGACGGCGACGCCCTGCGCGGCCAGCCGCGACGCGATCTCGGCGCCCGACACCGCGCCCCCGATCACCGCGACCGCATAGCGCGGCGTGGCGGCGGAGCCGGCGTCCGCCTGCGCCGCGGTGGCGTCCGTGGAGGTGGGATTCGTCTGCTCGGTCATGGGGCGAGCATATCGCAGCCCGCCCGCCCCACGAGGCGGCGCCTGCGGCCCGCGCGGGCCAGGCGGAATGGGTTGGGCGGACGGGGTCGGGCGGTGCGGGCAGCCTGGGTTGCGCGGTGGGGCTAGGCGGAGTGGACGCGGCCCGGGCTCTCGGCCGGTGCGCTCGTCGACGCGGCGGGCGTCGCAGGGGCCGAGTGGGCGGGCCCCGCGGCCGCGCCCCCCGCTTCCAGGGTCTGCGCCGCGCCCTCGGCCGAGCCGAGCAGCACCGCCATCCAGCGCGTCGTCGGGTCGCTCTCGAGCGCCACCTTCGCCGTCATCGTGAGCGGCACCGAGAGCAGCATTCCCACCGGCCCGAGCACCCAGCCCCAGAACACCAACGACGCGAACACCACGAGCGGCGACACCCCGATGCTCTGGCCCATCACGCGCGGCTCGATCCCCGAGCCGATCGTGATGTTCACGGCCATGTAGAGCACCGTCGCCGCGAGCGCCGGGCCCGGCCCGAGCTGCACCAGCGCCTGCAGGATCCCCGGCACCGCCGCGATGATCGAGCCGATGTTCGGGACGAAGTTCAACAGGAAGGCGAGCGTCCCCCAGAGCAGGGCGAACTCGACCCCGAGCATCGCGAGCCCGGCCGCGATGATCGCGCCCGTCGCCAGGCTCGTGATCGTCTTGAGCCCCAGGTACTGGCGCACGCGGTCGAGCACGAGCTCGAAGCGGTCGATCGAGGTCTCGGGGTCGCTCGAGATGGCGGCGAGCTTGCGCTGGAAGCTCGAGGCCTCGAGCAGGATGAAGATCACCGTCAGCAGGATGAAGAACAGGTTGGTGAGCGCGTTGCCGAGCCCCGAGAGCAGCCCCCCGATCAGCCCGAGCGCGCGGCGCGTGTCGACGAGCTTCAGGATCTCGTCCTGGGCGCCGACGAGGCCCACCTCGTTCAGCTGCTCGGTGGCCTGTGCGAGGAGCGCGCGCAGCTGCGGCTCGTAGCTCGGGAGCTTGCGGGTGAACTCGTTCAGCGACGTCCCGATGCCCGCGCTCACCCCCCCGAAGAGCAGCACCACCCCCACCCACCCCCGCAAACGCGCCCCCGGCAGCGGCCCCCGGCACGACGGGGG
>CAYYUT010000289.1:0-5243 GCA_964474935.1 uncultured Spirochaetales bacterium | reverse complement strand
GCACTCGACCACGAGGTAGGCGAGGGCGAGGTGCTGGGTCTGGCGGGGCCGCACGGGGCCGGCAAGACGACCCTGCTGCGGAAGGCCACCGGGGTGCTCGTCCCGGAGCAAGGGCGCGTCGTCGTCGAGGGTCGCCCCCTCGCCGCGCTCTCCCGGCAGGCTCTCGCCCGGGCGATCGCCGTCGTGCCTCAGGACACTTCGATTCCCTTCCCGTTCCGCGTGTTCGAGGTGGTGCTCATGGGTCGCGCCCCGCATCTCGGCCGCTTCGGTCTCGAGTCGGCCCGCGACGTCGACGCCGCGCGGGCGGCGCTCGAACGGGTCGGGATCACGCATCTCCACGACCGCTCGGTCCCGACGCTCTCGGGTGGCGAGCGTCAGCTCGTGACGCTGGCTCGTGCGCTCGCCCAGGATGCGCGGATCCTGCTCTTCGACGAGCCGACGGCGTTCCTCGATCTCCGGCACCGTGCAAGGCTCTTCACGCTCGCCCGCGAGCTGGCCGCGTCGGGCCGTGCGGTGCTGCTGGTGTCGCACGATCTGTCCCACGCGGCGCGCGCCTGCGACCGGCTGGCCCTACTCGCCGACGGTCGGATCGCGGCGATCGGTCGCCCGTGCGACGTTCTCACCCCCGACGCGATCCGCACGGTGTTCGGGAGCGAGGCCTCGGTGTTCGAGGCGCCGGACGGGTCTCCGGTGGTGATTCCGGGAGGTGCGGCGTCGCGACCGACGGCACCCCGGTGCTAGCCTCGGCGCCCGCTCCCAGCCCATCGACGACGAACGGAGGAACCGGATGGCCGAGCTCGTGATCGCCCGAGTCCACGCGCGCGAGATCCTCGATTCGCGCGGCAACCCCACCGTCGAGGTCGATGTCGAGACCTCGCAGGGCCACTTCGCCCAGGCCGCGGTCCCGTCGGGGGCGTCGACCGGCTCGCGCGAGGCGCTCGAGCTGCGCGACGGCGACGCCGATCGCTACCGCGGCAAGGGGGTGCGCACGGCGGTCGGCCACGTGAACGGCGAGATCGCCTCGGCCATCGCCGGGCGGCCGCTCGGCGGACGCCAGGAGCAGGCCGAGCTCGACCAGGCGCTGGTCGAGCTCGACGGCACCGAGACCAAGGCGCGTCTGGGTGCCAACGCGATGCTCGGTGTGTCGCTCGCCTGCGCGAAGGCCGCGGCCGTGGCCGCGGGCGAGCCGCTGTATCGCCACCTGGGCGGGACGGAGGCACACCTCCTCCCGGCTCCGATGATGAACGTCCTGAACGGGGGGGCCCACGCCGACAACAACGTCGACCTCCAGGAATTCATGCTCTTCCCGGTGGGCGCCCCCTCCTTCTCCGAGGCGCTCCGCTTCGGAGCCGAGATCTTCCACGAGCTTCGCTCGGTGCTTCACGCGAAGGGCTATTCCACGGCCGTCGGCGACGAGGGTGGCTTCGCCCCGGATCTGAAGAGCAACCGCGAGGCCATCGAGCTGGTGATCCAGGGCATCGAGAAGGCCGGCTACCGCCCGGGCGACGACGTCGCGATCGCGCTCGACCCCGCGGCGAGCGAGTTCTGCAAGGACGGCGTCTACCACCTGGCGGGAGACGGCGAGCAGCGCCGCCCGGCCGAGATGATCGAGTTCTGGAGCGAGTGGTGCGATCGTTATCCGATCGTGTCGATCGAGGACGGCCTCGCCGAGGACGACTGGGAAGGTTGGGGTGCGCTCACCCGCGAGTGCGGCCAGCGGGTCCAGCTGGTCGGCGACGATCTCTTCGTCACCAACCCGACGATCCTCCAGCGCGGGATCGACGTGGAGGTGGCGAACGCCATCCTGATCAAGGTGAACCAGATCGGGACCCTCTCCGAGACGCTCGAGGCGATGCGTCGGGCGGGCGGCGCCGGATACGCCTCGATCGTGTCGCATCGTTCCGGGGAGACCGAGGACACCACGATCGCCGATCTCGCAGTGGCCACCGGCGCGGGCCAGATCAAGACCGGCTCGCTCTCGCGAACCGATCGGATCTGCAAGTACAACCGGCTCCTGCGCATCGAGGAGGAGCTCGGCTCGAAGGCGCGCTACGCGGGCCGGAGCACCCTGGTCGGGCAGCCCGCTTGAGGCGAGCCGCGGTGCTGCTCGCGGCGGCGCTGCTCTTCGGCGCCCAGGCGGGCGCCTTCGTTCCCCCGTTCGAGAAGATCGCGTCCAGGTTCGTCTCGGCGAATCGCAAGGCGGGCCGGACGGCCTCGCTGCAGCTCGAGGTGACCTTCGAGGATCCCGAGCAGGGCGGGGTCGCGACGGGGCGGATGCTGGCCGACCCGCGCAATCTGGCCCGGCTCGAGCTGCGCAGCGCCGACGGAATCGTCGAGCGTCATCTGCTCCGCGGCGGCGAGTACCTGTACGCCCGCGAGGGACGGAGGGGTGCGGTGGGAGACAAGCTGCTGCCGCCCCTGTTCCTGTTGCAGGCGAGCTCCGAGGGATCGTTCCGGTCGGCGCTCCTCTCGCTCGGCGGGCGGCCCGACGAAGTCGTGCTCGGGAGGCTCGACGCGACCACCTGCTACGTGGTCGGTGGGCGCGACCTCCCGCCCCCGGCCAACGAGTCGGCGGCCCTCGTCGGCTCGACCGGGCCGAAGACCGCCGTGTGGCTCGAGCTCGAGAGCTTCGCGCCCCGCCGGCTCGACCTCGCGGAGGGCCTGGCGTACCGGCTCGGTCCGACCCTCGACTTCGATGGGGTCGAGCTCCCCGCCTGGATCGATGTGGAGGCACAGGGACGCCCCCTCGGCCGGCTCCGCATCGACGGGGCCCAGCGCGCCCGCCTCGACCTGGCGAGCAGCTTCGGGGACGGCTGGCTCCTCTCGCCCTGATCGTCCGACACGGATACTCTTTCCGCGATCGATTGCGGGGGGTTCCAGCTGAGGAGCATCGAGGACATCCGGCCGCCGTCCGGCCTGTCGGTTCCCGTGGTGACGGTGCTCGACGAGTCGGGATCGCTGGTCGAGGACGAGCAGCGGGCCGTCGTGCGCTACGTGGTCCAGGACGGCCGCGGCGCGGACGTGATCTTCGCGGCCGGCACCACCGGCGAATGGGACCGCGTGGCCAACGACGTGCGGCAGCGCGTCATCCAGGTGTGTGTCGAAGAGGTGGCGAAGTGCAACGTGGGCTCGCCTGCGGCCGACCGGGGCGTCGAGGCCTGGGCCGGGATCACGACGCCGACCCGTCGCGAGACCCTCGAGAACCTGGATCTGGCGATCCAGTGTGGGGCCGACGCGGCGGTGCTCGCGCCGCTCTCGATCCGCGACATCGAGGATCCCGTGCGGTTCGTCGCGCGCGACATCACCGACCTGCTCGACGCCGGCAGCCGCCGGATTCCCCTGTTCCTGTACGACAATGCCGACATCGCGATCGATCCCCGCGTGCCCCACATCCGTACGCGTCAGGTCAAGGACCTCTCGCGGCTCGACTTCGTGCGCGGAATGAAGGTGACGGCGGGCCGCAAGGTGCTCGGCAACTACATCAAGGCGGCCGACAACTTTCGGGAACGCGGTGAGTTCGGCATCTACATCGGCGACGCGATGCTGATCTTCGACTGGTTCCGGCCCCGGAGTGGCTGGCTCGGCGCCCTGGCCGCGCGCTGGAACCGCTATCGGATGCGTGGGGCGCTCCCGATCGGTGTGGTGGCCGGCCCGGCGAACGTGTTCCCACGCGAGTGGGCCCGGGCCTGGCAGGTGTGCCGCGCGGGCGACCTCGAGCGGATGCAGCAGATGTACGCCGTGCTCGAGGCCTTCCGGGCGGGCACCCGGGCGGCGGGTGGGCGCCGGACGATCGCCTGCCTGAAGCGTGCGCTCGTGACGCTCGGTGTCATCAGGCACGACCGGGTCGCCGAGGGAACGCCGAGCCTGACGCGCCCCGACGCGGAGCGCTTCGACGCGTTGTTCGAGACGGTGCGGGCCATGGCCCGTGACGCGCTTCCGGAGGTCTGGGTCACGCCAGCCCCGCCGGATGATCACACGGGGGAGAGCGTCTGATGAGCACCGAGCCGCTGGCAATCGCCGGAATCGGGAGCATGGTGGTCGACCGGATCCATCGGGTGGCGCGGATCCTCGGTCCGGACGAGAAGGGCATCGTGCGCCCGTTCGGCGATGGCCTGCCCGCGCGCAACTTCGTGGGCGGCGTGGTCCTGAACCATCTGGGTTGGGCCTCGGCGCTCGGGGCGCGGACGGGCATCTTCGGCAAGCAGGCCGACGACGTCGATGGCCGCTGGCTGCGCGCTGCGATGGACCGGGCGGGCATCACCCACGAGATCCTGCTCGACGGGTCGGCCACCTCGGTGGCCGAGATCTTCGTCGACCAGGCGGGGGGGCGGACGATCTACATGGCGCCCGGCGCCACCGCCGAGACCACCGCCGAGCACGTCCGCATGCACCACGCGAGCTTCATCCAGGGGGCACGACGACTGACCACCGAGGTCTCGATGCTGCCGCTGCTCGCGGTGCTCGAGGCGCTCCGGATCGCGCGCGAGGCCAACGTCCCCACGGCGGTGGATCTCGACGTCCCCATCTCGGACGCCGTTCCGGCGCTCGGCGACGACACGACCCTGCGCGAGGTGCTCGAGCTCGCCGACATCCTCAAGCCTTCGAAGAGCGCCGCCTACGAGATGGTGCCCGAGGCGCGCGGCGATTCGCTCACCCTGGCCCGCGTGCTCCGAGACCGTTTCGGGAATCGGGCGGTGGTGGTCACCGATGGCGAGGCGGGCTGCGCCATCGCCTCCGACTCGTTCGAGGGGCGGGTTCCGGCCTACCCGTCGCGGGTGGTCGATACCACCGGGGCAGGCGACGCGTTCCTCGGCGGCCTGCTCGTCGGTCTCGACCACGGCCTGTCGATGCAGGATGCGGGTCGGCTCGCCAATGCCTGCGGCGCTTCGTGCGTCGAGAAGCTCGGCGCCTTCCCGGACGATCTGGCCAGCGCCCGCGAGCGTTCGCTCGAGCTCTACGACGGGCCGCCCATCGATCTGGGGCCCCTTCCGCGGGCGATGGCGCCGGTGAGCGACGAGGCGGCCGAGGCGATGGACGCCTTCCGGGTGGCCGTCGAAGAGCTCTCGGAGCTCGGCGGTCGCATCGACCCCAACATGTTCGATGCCGCGGTCTCCCTGATCCGGGCCGCGCAAGAGAAGAATGGGCGCGTGCACGTCACCGGCGTGGGGAAGCCCGAGCACGTGGCCCACTACGCGGCAGCGCTCTTAGCATCGAGCGAGACGCCGACCACCTTCCTCCACGGC
>CAYYUT010000288.1:0-5278 GCA_964474935.1 uncultured Spirochaetales bacterium | reverse complement strand
CCGACGGCACCAGCCGCTTCGCGCTCGGCGGACGCTTGCTGCAATTTTTTATTGTGACGTCGACCTTCGAGATCTACACGGTCGTGCCCGAGATCGCCCTCGCGCGGGTCCGCTCCGACGCCCCCTTCGAGAAGATCTGTTACATCGGGTGCGGGGTCACCACGGGCATCGGCGCCGTCGTGAACACGGCCCGGGTCGAGCCCGGCGCCTCGGGCGTGGTCTTCGGCCTCGGGGGCATCGGCCTAAACGTGATCCAGGGCGCGCGGATGGTGGGCGCCGACCGGATCGTCGGCGTCGACCTCAATCCGAGCAAGGCCGAGCTCGCGCGCCGCTTCGGGATGACCGACTTCGTCGATCCGGCCGAGATCGAGGGCGACCTGGTCGCCCACCTCATCGAGCTCACCGACGGTGGGGCCGACTACAGCTTCGAGTGCGTCGGCAAGGTCGAGCTCATGCGCCAGGCGCTCGAGTGCTGTCACAAGGGCTGGGGCACGAGCGTGATCATCGGCGTCGCAGGCGCGGGCGAAGAGATCCAGACCCGCCCCTTCCAGCTCGTGACCGGACGCGTCTGGAAGGGGTCGGCCTTCGGCGGCGCCAAGGGTCGCACCGACGTGCCCCGGATCGTCGACTGGTACATGGATGGGAAGATCGAGATCGATCCGCTCATCACCCACGTCCTGCCCTTCGAGCGCATCCAGGAGGGCTTCGAGCTGATGCACAAGGGGCGCTCGATCCGCACGGTGGTCCGCTTCGACTGAGCCACGGGCCGGGCTGCGCCGGCGATGGGGTAGCCTGCGCCCCGCATGGCGATCCTCCAGTACCGCGACCACCGGCAGGACCCGGCGGCCTGGGCACGCGATCTCGGCACGAGCCGAGAGGCCGTCGAGATCTATCTCGCGAGCGACGTGATCGATCTCCACATCGACAGCTTCATCTGGTGGCGCGTCTTCCGCTACCAGCTCCAGAAGCGCCACGGTCACGGACTGCTCGGCGCCCGCTTCTACAGCCAGGTCGACTTCCCCCGCATTCGCGAGGCCCAAGTGACGGGCGCGACCTGGGTCATCACGACCAACCCCAACCGATCGGAGCAGAGCCGACCCGAGACCTTCCTGCGCAATCTGGCCGAGCTTCGGGCGCAGCTCGCGGCCGTCTCGAGCGACTTCGAGGTGGTGCGGAACGTCGCCGAGTATCGGCGGGCGCGCGAGGCGGGCCGCCACGCGGCCTGGATCGGCATCCAGGGCGGGAACGCCCTCGATCGCAGCCCCGACGATCTCGACCAGATCCCGGACGATCTGGTGCTGCGGGTGACGGTCGTGCACCTCTCGAACTCGAAGCTCGGGGTGACGAGCGAGCCGCTCCGGGCCGGGCGGCGCAAAGACGAGGGCCTGAGCACGGCGGGCAAGGAGTTCGTGCAGCGGCTGAACGCGCGGCGGATCTTCGTCGACCTGGCCCACATCAACAAGCCGGGCTTCTGGGACGCCGTGGCGGTGCACGACCGCTCGCAGCCCCTCCTGGTGACCCACACCGGGATCGAGGGCGTCCACCGGCACTGGCGCAACGTCGACGACGACCAGCTGCGCGCGGTGGCCGACACCGGCGGCACGGTCGGGGTGATGTACCAGTCGAGCTTCCTGGGCGAGCCCCTGCTCGGGGGCCGTTCGGAGCGGATCGTCGATCATCTGGCCCACATCGTGGACACCGTGGGCGAGGACCACGCCTCGCTCGGGAGCGATTGGGACGGAGCCATCCTGCCACCGCGCGACATGCCGACCTGCCTCGAGCTGCCGCGTCTGGTGGAGTGGATGCTGCGCCGCCGCTGGCAGCCGGAGCGCATCCAGAAGATCCTCGGTGGCAACTTCCTCCGGGTCGTCGAGAGTCTGCGGGGCTAGCCAACCGGCCGGGCGCCCCGGTGCCCGGCCGCCGGGTGCGGCTCGTGGGTGGAGCCGGCCAGACGGGACGGTCCGCGGCCAGGCCCGGTGCTCGGGGGAATGCAGGATCGCGATCGTGCGTATCCCGAGCGGGGCCCGAGCATCGAAGGGGCATGCATGAACCGATCCTCCATTCGACCCCGTGGGCGCCGCGCCGGCCCCTTACCGCTCCGCGAGGCCTGCCAGCACGAACCCGGCCTCTCGCCGCGCGCCATCCCTTGCCATCCTGCCGACGCCTCGGCGCCGCGCTCGCCGCATCGCTCCTGATGACCGGCATGCTGGGCGCTGGCGCGGCCCGAGCGGCCGAGACCGGCATCGACCTCGCGCGTTACGGGAAGCTGCTCGAGCAGCACACCCGGAGTGTTCCGGCGACGGTCGGGACCCAGGTCGACTACCGGGCCCTGGGTCGCTCGGACGAATGGAGGCAGCTCGTCGCCGAGCTGGCGCGTTTCGATCCGTCGGGTCTGACGAGCCGCGACGAGAAGATCGCCTTCTACTCGAATGCCTACAACATCCTGGCGATCGATATCGTCCTCCAGAACTACCCGGTGGATTCGATCCGCGACATCGGCTCGTTCTTCACACCGGTCTGGAACCACACGGCCGGCCAGATCGGGGGGCGCGACGTCACGCTCAACGAGATCGAGCACGAGATCCTCCGACCGATGGGCGAGCCCCGCATCCACATGGCGATCGTCTGCGCCTCGACCTCCTGTCCCTCGCTCAACCGCGAGCCCTTCGATCCGACCCGACTCGACGCCCAGCTCGACGAGGTGTCGGCCGCCTTCGCGGCGAACCAGGCCAAGGGTGTGCGGCCCCGTGGAGGCAACCGGCTCGAGCTGAGCTCGATCTTCAAGTGGTTCGCCGAGGACTTCGAAGAGCTCGGCGGGGTGATCGCCTTCATCGAGCAGCACGGTCCGCCGGAAGTGCGGCGCTGGCTGGCCGACCATCCGAATCCGACCCTCGTCTACTTCGACTACGACTGGTCGTTGAACGAGGTGAAGGGCTAGTGTCCGAGCCTCCAACAGGACACCAGGATCCGGAACCCATGAGAAGAGGCTCGGTTCGCCGGCTGGGTGCCATGGTCGTGGCGCTCGTCGCGTCTGGCTGCACGACGCTCGCGCCACCCGTGGTGCCCGACCCCGTCACCATCGAAGGCCCCTTCGATCACGCCGACTTCGACCGCGTGCTCGGCCGCTTCGTCGACGACCACGGACGAGTCGACTACATGGCCCTCCTCGGCGAGCGCCGGGTGCTCGACCGCTACCTCGGCCAGCTCGCCGCAGCCAGCCCCGATTCCCACCCCGACCTCTTCCCGAGCGAGGCCGACCGGCTCGCCTACTGGATCAATGCCTACAATGCGGGCGCCATCGCGCTCGTGCTCGAGCACTACCCGATCGACACGGTCCGCGACGAGCGGCGCTTCACCTACTTCTTCCTGCCGCGCGGCGCCGGCTTCTTCGTGTTCCAACGGATCCGGCTCGGGCGCGAGCTCGTGAATCTCTACGATCTCGAGAACCGGATCGTCCGCAAGCGATTCGACGATCCCCGCATCCACTTCGCCCTGAACTGCGCCTCTCGCGGGTGTCCGCGTCTCCCTTCCGAGGCCTTCGACCCGAAGCGGCTCGACGAGCAGCTCGAACGCGAGACCCGACGCTTCTTCTCGGAGGAGCGAAATCTCCGGGTCGATACCGAGACCGGTACGCTCCGGCTCTCGAGCATCCTCGCGTGGTACCGCGGGGACTTCACGGGCTGGCTCGTGCGCGAGGCGCCCGACGAAGAAGCGACCCTCGCCGCCTATGCCGCTCGCTACGCTTCGGACGCGACGCGCGACGCGATCGAGTCGGCGGGCGACCTGCGCGTGGGTTTCGAGCGCTACGACTGGCGCCTCAACGACCAGCACCCGCGACGCTGACACGACCGCGCGGCACGCCCCAGCCGCCTCGCGCGGGCTTGACCTCGCCCGGCCGAGCCCGCACCATGGGCGACCTGATTCGTGAGTCAATCGCCGGGTCGATCACCGGAAGTCCGGCACGGCGCGGGGCCCGCCAGGACGCCTCCGGGCGAATGGCGTGGCCAGCGACACCAGCAGACCCGGCAGACGACGAACCCGGCGTCGCCATCACGCCGGGGATGGAGAGCACCCCATGGCCGACGCGTCCGGCGCGAAGCCCCTCCCGATCGTCCCCTTCCTGAAGATCCCGGACGAGGGGGAGCCGTACCTCGAGAGCACGCGGTGCACGAAGTGCGGCGCCCACTTCCTGGGCGAGCGTTCGGTCTGCGCGTCGTGCGGAGCGCGCGACCAGATGGAGCCCGCCCGGCTGGCGAACCAGGGCGAGCTCTACGTCTACTCGATCGTCCACCGCTCGTTTCCGGGGGTCGAGACGCCCTACGTCTCGGCGATCGTCGACCTCGAGGGCGGCGGGACGGTGAAGGGCAACCTGATCGGCGTCGACCCCGACCCGGAGAAGATCCGCATGGGGATGCCGGTCGAGGTGGTCTACAAGGTGGCACCGCGCAAAGACGCGGACGGCAACGAGTATCTCACCTACTACTTCCAGCCGCGCGGCTGAGACGCGCCCGGGACGCCCGGCCGGGCGCGACGCAGGCCCACCCTGCCCCGCTCCGGCCCCACCCTCGACCCGGGCAGACAGGAGCACACCGTGAGCGACGACGTCTATCTCCTCGGAACCGGCATGATCCGCTTCGGGCGCTACCCCGAGAAGAGCGTGCCCCGGCTCGGCGCCGAGGCCGCGCTGCTCGCCCTCGACGATTGCGGCCTCGCCGTCCAGGACATGCAGGCCATGTTCTGCGGCAACCTCATGCAGGCCAACGCGATGGTCGGCCAGCGGGTACTCCAGGAGATCGGCCAGACGGGCATCCCCGTCACGAACTGCGCGAATGCCTGCGCCACCGGCGCCACCGCCCTGCGCGAGGGCTGGATGGCGGTGAAGGCCGGCATCTACGACGTGGTGCTCGTGGTCGGCGTCGAGCAGATGGGAAAGGCCGGGCTCCTCGGCGGAGGGAGCCGCGGCAAGGGCATCCCGACCGAAGGCATCCTGGGCTCGGGCCTGATGCCGGCCGTCTTCGCCGAGGCCGGCATGGAGCACGCGCGCAAGTACGGGACCACCGCCGAGCAGTTCGCGATGGTCGCGGTGAAGAACCACGAGCACTCCACCCGCAACCCGCTCGCGATGTACCAGAAGGAGACGCCGCTCGAGGAGGTGATGTCGGCCGAGATGATCGCCTACCCGAACACCAAGCTGATGTGCTCGGTTAACGTCGACGGATCGGCTGCCGCGGTGCTCGTGAGCGAGAAGAAGGCCCGCGAGCTCGGCATGGATCGCGCG
>CAYYUT010000287.1:0-5291 GCA_964474935.1 uncultured Spirochaetales bacterium | reverse complement strand
AAAACGGACACGCGAGCGGAGCGGCGAAAGCCAAGATCGAAGAGCTCAAGGCTCTCACCAACGACTTCGAGAACAAGGTTCGGTGCACTGGGATCCCCACGCTCTTCCTCGACGCCCGAAACCGGATCCGGCGCTGGAACCCCCAGATCTGCAGCCTGATTCCGCTCATGGAGCACGACGTCGGGCGTCACGTCGGGAGCTTCAGCGTGCATCTGGTCGACGTCGACCTCGCGGAGGTGGCCCAGCGCGTGCTCGAGGCCGGAGAGCCGAGTTCGCGTGAGGTGCGCGATCGGGGAGGGCAGTGGCACTTCCTGCGCGCCAACCCCTTCGTGGACCAGGACGACGAGATCGCGGGCACCGTGTTGACCTTCGTCGACCTCGCGGACCTGAAGGCGATCGAGGCGGCCCGGCACGAGAGCGACGAGCGTCTGCGTCAGATGGCCGAGGGGATCAGCGAGGTCTTCTATCTGGTCGACCGCGATGCGTCGGGCGCGTGGCTCCACTACGTGAGTCCGGCTTTCGAAGAGGTCTGGGGCCGGCCCCAGGAGCTGCTTCACGACGACCCGGATTCCTGGCTCGACACGATCCATCCCGACGACCGCGGTCGCGTCGGGAACGCCTGGCACGCACGCGGGGAAGGCGAGCACTTCTCGGCCGAGTACCGGATCGTCCGACCGGACGGCGACGTGCGGTGGGTACAGCACTCCGTGGCCCCCACCGTCGCCTCCGAGGACGGGATCCAACGGAGCGCCGGCCGGGCGGTGGACATCACCGAACGCAAGCGTCTCGAGATCGCTCGTCGCGAGGCCGAGGCGCGACTGCGACTGGCGATCGAGGCGGCCGGGGTCGGTGTCTGGCACTGGGAGCTCGGCACCGGAGCGATCAGCTGGGACGAGCGGATGCATCAGCTCTTCGGGCTTCCGCCGGGGGCATTCAGTGGCCGCTACGAGGACTTCCTGGAGATGATCCATCCGGACGACCGCGAGCCGGTCGACCAGGCGATCTCCGAGGCGCGAGAGACCGGAGGCGAGTTCGACATCGACTTCCAGGTGGTGATGAGCGGGGGGGACCTCGCCCCGGTGAATGCTCGCGGGAGTGCGGTGGCCGTCGACTCCGGGGACGTGAGGAGCCTGGTCGGGGTGTGTCTCGACGTGGCCGATCGCGCGCGCGCCCTCGAACGCTTCCAGACGGCCTTCGAATCCTGTCCCACCGGAATGATCCTCGTGGACGATTCGGGTCGGATCGTGCTCGCGAGCAGTCAGGCGGCGCTGGATCTCGGCTACGAGACGCAGGAGCTCGAGGGCCTGCAGGTCGAGGAACTCGTACCGAGCCACCAGGCGAACCAGCATCGCGAGCTCCGAGAGCTCTTCCAGGCGACGCCGCGCATCCTGAATCCCATGGACCGACGGTCCGATCTCGAGGCGCGGCGCCGGGATGGCACCTGCTTTCCGGTGGAGATCGGTCTCAGCACGGTGCGGACGTCGACCGACCGGTTCAGTGTGGTGTCGCTCGAGAACGTCGAGGAGAAGCGAGCCGCCGAGCAGCGCATGCTGGCCCTGACCGACGAGCTGCGGCGGTCGAACCACGATCTCGAGAGCTTCGCCTACGCCGCATCCCACGACATGAGGGAGCCGCTTCGTATGGTGACGAGCTACGTCCAGCTCCTCGAGCAACGCTGCGCCGACGCGCTCGACGCCGACAGCCGGCGATACATCCACTTCGCGGTCGAGGGCGCGCGACGGATGGGTGAGATGATCAAGAGCCTGCTCGCCTACTCACGTGTGAGTCGCGACGCCCCTGAGCTCGATGACGTCCCGCTCGGGCGCGCCGTCGAAGGTTCCATCGAGAACCTGAAGGCCCGGGTCCAGGAGACCGGTGCCGTGATCGCGGTGGAGCCGCTTCCATCGGTGCGTGGGAACGAGGTCCAGCTGATCCAGATCTTCCAGAACCTCGTGGACAACGCGCTGAAGTATCGCGGTGACGGCCCGCCCGAGTTGCGGGTCTCGGCCGAGGTGTGCGGTGAGTGGGTCGACGTGTCGATTCGCGACAACGGCATCGGTTTCGACCCGGAGCAGGCGCCGCGCATCTTCGACGTCTTCCAACGACTGCACAGCTCCGATACGTATCCCGGTACGGGTATCGGCCTCGCGCTGGTGAAGCGCATGGTCGAGCGTCATGGCGGCGCGGTGTCGGCCGAGTCGGTGCCGGGCGAGGGAAGCGTCTTCCACGTGACGCTGCCCGTGGCCGCGGACTCCCAGAAGGATCTGGAGGACTCGCTCGTCCGGTGAGGGCTCTGGCGCGGATGGCCCGATCCGTTGACGGGGCCATCGCTCCAACCGATCATCTCGTCGGCCTCGTGCGTCCGCCGAGGCAGGAGGGCCCGGTCATGGTCTCGACGCGATCTTCTCGAGCGACGTGCAACGCGTATCGCCCGCCGCGGGGCCCGTGGCTCGTGGTCCTGGCTGCGTTGGCGCTCGGCTGTGCGAGCTCCGGGGTGTCGCGCACGGCCCGGTACGCTCCCGACGCCGGCTTCGCAGAGCCGAGCATCGTCTGGGTGTACGATTTCGCGACGACCGACGGCGAGATCGCGCTCGACACCGGCTGGATGAACGGGGGCGACGAGTCCTACACCGAGCAGCGACGCGTCGCGGCGATGGTGGCGGAGACCGTGGCCGTCACCCTGGTCGAGGAGCTCTCGGCGCGCGGCATCCGCGCGATCCGTGCGCGCAGCGACCTGCGTCCACCCGAAGGGGCGCTGCTGGTGAAGGGGTCCTTCGTGTCCGTCGACGAGGGGAGTCGGGCGCAACGCATGACCGTCGGTTTCGGACTCGGAGCGAGCGAGCTTTCCGCCGACGTGCGTACCTTCCAGATGACAGCGAGCGGAGCCGAGCCCCTCTCCGAGGCCCGCGCGACGGCGAGTGGCTCGAAGCTGCCCGGGATCGCCATGCCCGTGGGCGCCGGGGCGGCTGCTGGTCGTGTCGCGACCTCGGTGGCCATCAGCGGCACCGCGACGGTCACCCGCGAAGTCACCGGCAGTCTCGAGGGGGACGCGAAGCGGCTCGCGAAAGCGCTCGCCGACCGCGCGGAGCGCTACTGGCGGAGCCGCGGCTGGCTCTAGTGTCCCGCCCCAGGACTTCGGCGTCGCCTGGGGTGGTTCGCTCGCGCGGGCCGAATCAGTCCCAGAGCTCCCAGAGCAGGCTCGCGAAGAGCAGGAAGCTCCCGAGCAACCCGACCACCATGGCCGTCAGGTAGGGCCACGCAGACCCGAACACGAACACGTTCGCGAGGTGCAGCAGGGCGATGAGGCCGGTGGCGATCAGGCCGAGTACGCCCAGGATCAACCGACGCCGGATCTGATCCGGGGACAGTGCGCCCGCCGAGCCGAGCTGGCGTACCCGAAGGAGCGTGACGCACGCCAGGTATCCCAGGTGCGCGAGGCTCGCCGTCATCCAGAGACCGGGGGCACCCATGCCGCCGGCCATCAGGAGCAGCGGCAGGAAACAGAAGCCCACCAGGGCCCCGGTGCTGACGAGCAGGATCGACAGGAGGATCCGGGTGAGCGCCGACCATTCGGTGCGCCGCCGTGGCCCGATCGCTGCCACGATGCCCGAAAAGCCCGCGATGCCGATGCCGACCTCGATGGCGGTGGTCAAGACCGTATCGGGTTCCATGCCGACCCTCGCTCGGGGGCGAACGCTGCCGGACCATACCAGGAATCGGCAGATCGGCGCCCCTGGGACATCGAGGCCCCGGCCCTCGTCGTCCCGGGGATCCGGCGCGTGGGGGGCCGCGACTTGTCATCGCGGGACGGGCGGCGACACTCGGGGAGATGGAGGCACCGGGTGGCTGAGACGGCATCGGGACGGAGCGCTGCGGGGATCGAGATCCCCGAGCGGATCGTGTTCCTCGCCGGCGCGCCGCGCTGCGGAACCACGGCGATGAGCAAGTATCTGGCCGCCCATCCCGCCTGCTGCTTCTCGCGTCCGAAAGAGACCCACTTCCTCCTGGGGGCCTCGGCCCGGACCCCGACTGCGGTGCTCCGCGATCGCTACCTGAAGGCCCACTTCACACACCTCGAGCCGGGTCACGAGATCCTGGGCGACGGTTCGGTGTCGTACCTGTACGCGCCCGAAGCGCTCGAGAGGGCGCTCGAGATGTTCCCGGCGGCCCGCTTCCTGATCCTCCTCCGGAACCCGCCCGAGCTCGTCTACTCGTACCACCAGCGGCTCGTCTTCATGACCGAGGAGCCCGTGACCGATTTCGAACAGGCCTGGGCGCTGCGCGAGGCGCGCCGCGGCGGCCGAAACGTTCCCCGACGCTGCCGCGATCCGCGCATGCTCCAGTACGACGAGATCGGGCGACTCGGCATGCAGCTCGAGCGCCTCTTCCGGATCACGGGTCGCGACCGCTGCTTCGTGGCCCTGCACGACGATCTCGTCAGCGACCCTCTCGCGACCTACCGATCGGTTCTCGATTTCCTGGGTCTCGAGTACGACGGGCGTACCGAGTTCCCGCGGCGCAACAAGCACAACGCCTTCAAGAGCCCCTTCCTCCAGCAGCTCCTGTTCGGGAAGCTGGGGGTCACCCTGACGCCCCTGCTGAAAGCCTATCAGCGGCAGGACCTTCCCTTCCCGCGCGAAGCCATCCGGAACCTCCGCCGACGCATTCGCAAGCGCAATACGGTCAAGGTGAAGCCGGCGCCCCTGCCCGACCGCTTGCGCGAGGAGCTGGCCGCCGAGTTCTCCGACGACGTGCGCTATCTGGAGGAGCTCCTGGGTCGCGACCTGTCGCATTGGCGCGACCAGTCGTCGCCCGTCGCGCATCCGGGCTGACCGGGGCCTGCCGCCCGGCTAGTCGGTGGAGGGCTGGGGCAGGGCGATGCCCCGCCGGCGGTACCAACCGAGCACGCGGTCGCGCACCTGCGTGGCCGACTCCGCGTAGACGAAGAGCTCGCGATCCTCCGGGTCGATCACGCCTTCCTCGACCAGGAACTCGACGTCGAAGACACCCTTCCAGAAACGCTTGCCGACCAGCACGCCCGGGATCGGATCGAGCTTTCGCGTCTGGATCAGGCACAGCACCTCGAAGATCTCGTCGAGGGTGCCGTAGCCGCCCGGGAAGGCCACGAGCGCCACCGCGAGGCGCAGGAAGTGCATCTTGCGGAGCGCGAAGTAGCGGAACTGGAAGCAGAGTCCCGGTGTGATGTAGGGGTTCGGATATTGTTCGTGGGGCAGCGTGATGTTGAGCCCGATGCTCTCGGCGCCGACATCGAAGGCCCCGCGGTTCGCGGC
>CAYYUT010000286.1:0-5295 GCA_964474935.1 uncultured Spirochaetales bacterium | reverse complement strand
GAGTGGAACCCACCCGACGGGCCCCGACTTCACGACACGCTCGACGTGGCCACGAAGTCCGAGCATCTGGCCGTCCGCTTCGTCGAAGTCCCTCCCGAGATCCACACGGGCATCGAGAACGCCTCGCGCCTGCCCCTGTTCCAGATGATCGCCAAGAACGTGGGGATCCGGCGCGCCCGGGGCGAGTTCGTCGTCGCCACCAACCAGGACATCCTGTTCTCGGACGGCCTCGTCCGCTTCCTCGCCCGCGAGACGCTCGAGCCGGGAGTGCTCTACCGGATCGACCGCACCGACGTCGCGGCCGAGGTTCCCGAGGCCCAGCCCCTCGACGAGACGGAGGCCTGGTGCGAGCGACACGTGCTGCGCATCCACACCCGCCTTGGAACGCTCGCATGGGCGCCCTGGTGGAATCTGCACTGGGTCCGCCACCACGGGCTCCACGAGCTTCGTCGGATGGTTCGCGGGGCCTCGTTCGCCCGCTTCACCGCACGCCTCGGCGCCGTCGTGCGTGACGCTGCGCGGGGCGCCACCTCGCTCGTCCGGCGCGCGGCGGCCCAGCTGCTGAAGGTCCGGCTGGGGGGCGCTCCCCCGAAGGTGCACACCAACGCGTGCGGCGATTTCACGCTGCTCTCACGAGACGACTGGTTCCGGCTGCGCGGCTACGCAGAGGTCCCGCTCTACTCGCTCCACATCGACTCCTTGTTCTGCTACTCGGCCATCGCGGCGGGCTGTCGGCAGCGGGTTCTCGGGGGCGACATCCGCGTCTTCCACCTCGAGCACGAGAGCTCCTGGGCCACCATGGACGCCGAGGAGCGGGTGAGATGGTTCGCGACCCGGCCCTGGCTCGAGTGGGGCATCGTCGACGATCTCTGGCACGATCTCTGGCGTCGTCGCGAGCCGTTCCACTACAACGACGAGGGCTGGGGATTCGCCGGGCACGCCTTTCGCGAGGTGGTCTGGCAGGGTGGCGCGGTCCGCCACGATGCCGGCGTCCCTCCCACCCCCACCCGAACCGATCCCACGGAGGTGTCGAACCCGTGACCCAGCCGATCGAGCGACTCAGTGTGTTCGGGCTCGGCAAGCTGGGCGCAGTGGTCGCGGCCTGTCACGCAGCGCGAGGCTTGCACGTGACGGGTGTCGACGTCGACAGCCAGTCGGTCGATCGCATTCGCGCTGGGCAGGCGCCGGTGTACGAGCCCGGTCTGGATGCGCTCTTCGCCGAGAACCGCAGTCGTCTGGATGCGACGACCGAGGGCGAGGAGGCCGTGATCCGCACCCAGGCGACCCTTCTTGTCGTGCCGACGCCGAGCGACCACACCGGACGCTTCTCGCTCGAGTACGCACGGAGCGCCTGCGAATCGATCGGGCGCGGTCTGCGGGACAAGACCGACTACCACCTCGTCGCGCTCAAGAGCACGGTCCTTCCCGGTGACTGCGAGCAGACCCTGATTCCGTGCATCGAGGAAGCCAGCGGCCGGCGGTGCGGCCGCGACTTCGGCTTCTGCTACAACCCGGAGTTCATCGCCCTGGGAAGCGTCGTCCGCAATCTGTTCGAGCCCGACCTCGTCCTGATCGGTGCCTCTGACGAGCGGGCCCGAGCCCGCCTCGACCAGATCTACGCCCAGCTCCACGAATCGCCGCGCCCAACGGCACACCTCAACGTGGTGAATGCCGAGATCGCGAAGCTCTCCGTGAACACCTTCGTGACCCTCAAGATCACCTACGCGAATCTGGTGGCCCAGCTCTGCGAGCAGATACCCGGCGCCGACGCACATCGCGTGACGGAGGCGCTCGGCCAGGACAGCCGAATCGGGCACAAGTACCTCAAGGGGGCCCTGGGCTTCGGCGGACCCTGCTTCCCACGGGACAACCGGGCGCTCCTGACGGTGGCCGAGAGCGCCGGCGTGTCCTTCCCACTCGCCGCCGCCACCGACGCCGCCAACGAGACCGTCAACCGCCGCGTGGTGGAACGCGTGGCGTCCGAGGTCGAGCAGGATGCGCGAATTGCGGTGCTGGGCCTCGCCTACAAGCCCGATACGCCGGTCGTGGAAGCCTCGGCCGGACTCTACGTCGCGCGAGAGCTCGCCGAGCGGGGCCATCGCGTCGTCGTGTACGACCCGCTCGCGATGGAGCTCGCGCGCCGCGAGACCGGCGACCTCTTCAAGTACGCCGAGTCCGCCGCGAGCTGCGTGAGCGGCGCCGACGCCGTGGTGATCGCCACGCCCTGCGCCGAGTACGCGGACGTGGCACTGATGGCTGCCGAAGACGACCGGCAGGTCCGCATCTTCGACTGCTGGGGCATCGTGTCCGAGCCGGCCGAAGGCCTGCCGAATCTCTGGAGGCTCGGTGTCGGCCCGAACGCACCCGATCGACGGACCGATGCCGCGACTCGCGAGGAGGAAGACGAATGACCCAGGCGATCGACTGGCCGCGCACGCACGCACTCGTCACCGGCGGTGCCTCGTTCATCGGTTCGACGCTCGTCGACGCCCTCCTCGCGCGGGATGCGAAGGTGCGGATCATCGACAACCTGAGCAGCGGTCTTCGCACGAACGTCCAGGAAGGTCGGGTCGAGTTCCTGGAGGGCGACCTCCTGGACGTCGACCAGACGCGTCGCGCGATGGCGGGCATCGACGTGGTCTTCCATCTCGCCGCCGACCACGGAGGGCGCGGATACGTCGATCTGCACAACGTGGAGTGCTCGACCAACCTGCTGCTCGATGCCCAGGTCTTTCGCGAGGCGGCGGCGGCTGGGGTCCGAAAGGTCGTCTTCGCGTCGTCCGGCTGCGTCTATCCGAATTTCATCCAGAACGACGTCCGCGAGGAGCTCTACCTCACCGAGGATCGGGTCGGTCCTCCCTACGACGCCGACAACATGTACGGCTGGGCCAAGCTGATGGCCGAGATGTCGCTGCAGCACTATTGCGAGCGGGGCCTGCTCGAGGGCGTCTCGTGTCGCTACTTCACCGTCTACGGTCCGCGCGGGAAGGAAGACCACGCCGTGATGGCGATGATCGCGCGTGCCCTGATCGGACAGGACCCGTTCGAGGTCTGGGGAACCGGGGAGCAGCTCCGCAACTGGACCTACGTGGACGACATCGTCGAGGGAACCATCCGCTGCGCCGAGCGCATCGCGGACGGTACCGCCGTCAACCTCGGGACCATGGAGCGAACTCGCGTGGCCGATGCGGCCCGCTGGGTGCTCGAGTGCATGGGCCGCGACGTCCCCTTGCGCTTCCTGCCCGACATGCCCACCGGGCCCTACAACCGGATCGCGAGCAACCGGCTCGCGAAGCAGCGGCTCGACTGGGAGCCCGCCGTGCCCTTCCGCGAGGGCGTCGTGAAAACGGTGGAGTGGTACGTGAAGAACCGCGACCCGGAGGAGGTCAGGAAGACGCTCTCGGAGAGGCTCACGGAGCGCTAGCCTTCCACCGCAGTCACCGTGCGGAGGGGCGAGTGAGCCCGACGCTGACACTCTTCTCCACCTGCAAGCCGTTCGGTGGGGCGTTCGACGTCCTGCAGGACAATGCGCTCGAGAGCTGGGCGCGCCTCGGCCCGGATGTGGAGGTCCTGCTCCTCGGGGACGAGCCCGGCGTCGAGGAGCGTTGCCGACGCCTCGGCTTCCGACATCAGCCGGCGCTTCCGCGGTCGCCGAAGGGCGTCCCGCTCCTCGATGGACTCTTCGACGTCGCCGAGCAAGAGGCCCGCACGCCCTTCCTCGCCTTCGCGAACGCCGACATCGTGCTGGCCGGCGATCTCGGAGCCGCTCTGGCGGAGGTATCCCGCGGCTTCGAGCGCTTCCTGCTCGTGGCCCGACGCTGGAATCTGGACGGCGACGCGCCGATCGACTTCGACCGCACCACCTGGACCGACGAGCTCGAGAACCAGGCACGCACACGGGGCCGGCTCGAGCCCGTCTGGGGCGGGATCGATCTGTTCGTGTTCCCGCGTGGCCTCTTCACGAATCGTCTGCACCCCTTCGTGATCGGACGGGGCCGCTGGGACAGTGCCCTGCTCCTCGAGGCGCTCCGCGCCGGCGCCGCCCTCGTCGACGGGACCGAGCGCATCCTGAGCGTCCATCCCGACCACGACTATTCACATACCGGCATGGGCGACGTCTTCCAGGGACCCGAGGCCCGCCGCAACGCCGAGCTCCTCGGCGGGCCCGCCTACGTGTTCACCTGCCTCAATGCGACCCACCGGCTCACCGCTCGCGGACTCGAGCGCCACCGCATCCGCAACCCGATCCACGGGCTGCGCTGGGCGGCCACCCTTCCCGCGCAGGTGCCGTGGCTGGCGCCGCTCCGCCCGCTCGTTTCGGCCCTCGCGCCCGCCTGGCGCTTCGTGGGCGAGGCCCGGGCCCGCTGGGCGGCCTGATGGGGTCGGCCCCGCGGATCGGGTACGCCTGGGACCTCCTCGGGGTCCTCGTGAGCAAGGAGCTGAAGCTCCGCTACCGCGGTACGACCTTCGGGTTCCTGTGGTCGCTCGGCAATCCCCTGATCCTGTGCGCGGTGCTCTACTTCGCCTTCCGCAAGGTCTTCCGCCTCGACATCGAGAACTACGCGGTGTTCCTGCTCTCGGCCCTCTTCGCATGGCAGTGGCTCACGACCTCCCTCGGCGTCTCGTCGAACCTGTTCCTCGCGAACTCCCCACTGGTGCGAAAGCTGCCGTTCCCACACCTCTCGCTCTGTCTGGCGCTCGTGCTGGGCGACCTGTTCCACTTCCTTGTGACCCTTCCGGTCTTCGCCGGCCTGATGCTCGTCACGAGCGACCTGCGACCGTCGCCGATCTGGTTGGTGGGGATCCCGGTACTGGCCGTGGTCCAGGCCTCCTTCCTGTTCGGTGGCGTCGTCGTGATCTCGACCGCGAACGCGCTCTTTCGGGATCTCGAGCAGCTCGTGCGGGTGGGGTTGCTGCTGCTCTTCTATGTGACACCCGTCCTCTATCCGGTCTCCATGGTCCCTGAGGGCTGGGAATGGAGTAGCTACCTGAATCCGGTGGCCCCGATCGTGGTGGCCTGGCGCCTGCTGCTCTACGAGAACACGCTCGGCCTCCACGTGCTCGCCGCGCTGGGCTGGGCCGGAGTCGCGCTGCTTGGCGCCTGGCTCGTCCATCGCGCCATCGGCTGGCGACTCCCGGAGCTCGTGTGACGATCGACGTCCGGGCCGAGGGCCTCTCCAAGTGGTACACGAGCTACGCGAGCTTCCACGCGGGGCTGAAGGCACTGCTGTTGAATCCGCGCACCTATCTCTTCCGCGGGCGCATGCATCACCGGGACAGTCTGGGGACGGATGC
>CAYYUT010000285.1:0-5311 GCA_964474935.1 uncultured Spirochaetales bacterium | reverse complement strand
ATTCGGCTGCGCCGTCGTGCGTCTGTTCGAGCAGTTGGGCGTCTTCTGCCTGTACTGCTCCCAGCCGATCCTGACCTCGCGCGACAAGCTCCGCTCGATCCAGCTGCTCTCGCGTCACAACCTGGGGCTCGCCAGCACGGCCTTCGTCAAGCGCAACACCGGGATCCTCCCGGCCATCGAGAAGATCGGCGGGGCTCCCGTCGAGATCAAGCTGCTCGAGGGCACCCAGGGGATCGGCGTGATCCTGGCGGACGACACCAAGGTGGCCGAGGCCATCGTCGAGACCCTCCAGGCGACCCGCCAGAACGTGCTCCTCCAGAAGTTCGTTCCCGAGAGCAAGGGCCGTGACCTCCGCGCCTTCGTGGTGGGCGGACGCGTGGTGGCGGCCATGCGACGGAGCGCATCGGGGGGCGACTTCCGGAGCAACGTGCACCGGGGCGGGACGGTGGAGGGGGTCGACCTGAGCCCCGAGTTCGAGCGGACGGCCATCCACGCGACCCACGTCATGGGCCTCGAGGTGGCGGGCGTCGACATGCTCGAGGCCACCGACGGCCCCAAGATCCTCGAGGTCAACTCGTCGCCGGGGCTCGAAGGGATCGAGCGCGCCACGAAGGTCGACGTCGCCGGGGCCATCGCCGGGCACCTCGAGCAGGAGGTGCTCTTCCCCGAGATCGACATCGAGGAGCGCCTCGCGCTCGCGAGCGGCTACGGGGTGGCCGAGGTGCCGATCGCCGAGGGCTCCGATCTGGCCCACGTCACCATCGCCGACTCGGGCCTGCGTGCCCGTGACATGCTGGTGCTCTCGATCGGGCGAGGAAGCGTCACGATCCCAAATCCCAAGGGCTCGCGGGAGATCCTGCCCGGCGACCGGCTGCTCTGCTTCGGACTGCTCCAGGAGATCCGGACCCTCACCCCCCGCGCGTCCGGCGGCTCCGACGGCTCCGGATGAGAAGCGCCGACGACCGGGCGGCCGGGTCCCAGGAACTCGTCCCCGACCCGGAAGCGCTCCGCCGACGGGTCGCGCACCTCGAACGGCAGATCTCGACGCTGCGTGCGATGACGGACGCGCTGCCGGCGCTGATCGCCTACGTCGATTGCGAATACCGCTACGTGTTCCACAACGAGCACTACCGCAGGGTCTTCCGGCTCGACGGGGACCTGATCGGACGGCGCGCGCCCGAGGTGCTCGGACCTGAGGCATGGGCGATCGCCGCACCGCGCATGGAACAGGCCCTGCAGGGCATCTCGAGCTCCTATGAGCACCGATTCCGCCTGCCCATCGGGGAGCGTCACCTGCACGCCCAGTACATCCCGCACATCGATGCGACGGACGGGGTGATCGGCATCTACGTGCTGGTGACCGACGTCACGGAGCACAAGCGCGCCGAGGAGATGATGCGGCAGTCCGAACGACTCGTCTCGCTCGGCTTCCTCGCGGGCGGGCTCGCGCACGAGATCAACAACCCCATCGCGACCATCCTGCTCGCGGCCGACAACGCCCAGACCTGGTTCCGGCGCGAGGACAGCGATGCGGTGGTGGCCGACTGCCTCGAGACGATCCGGCGCAATGCGCGGCGCTGCCGCGACATCGTCGACAACGTGGAGCGCCTATCGAGGCAGGAATCCAGCGAGCGGGAGCCCCATCCGGTGAACGCCCTGCTCGACCGCGCGGTGCGGGCCATTCGTCCGCTGCTCGAAAAGCACGGGCAACGGATCGAACTCGGCCTCGCCGCCAACCTGCCGCTGATCCTGGTAAACCCCGTCGAGATCGAACAGGCGCTGGTGAACGTGCTGACCAACGCGTCCCATCCGACCGCCGGCGCCAGCTCGCTCGGTGCCACCACAGAGCGGGATGCCGAGGGCGCCACGATCACCATCACGGACGACGGTCGTGGCATGTCCGAGCACGGGCTCGAGCATCTCTTCGACCCCTTCTTCACGACCCGGATGGGCGAAGGGGGAACCGGGCTCGGTCTGACCGTCGCGCACCAGATCGTGGCGCAGCACGGAGGCGAGCTGACCGTCGAGAGCCATCCCGGCAGGGGAACCCGCGTCAGCATCCGGATTCCTGGGGGACCCGAACCCGCCTCGGAGAGGGGCCGCCCCGCACCACCCGCGAAGGAGCCGCATGCAGAAGATCCTGGTCGTCGATGACGAGAGAGACTTCCGGCAGCAGCTCGGACTGTCGCTGTCGGCCGAAGGCTTCGAGGTCATCACCACGGGCAGCGGTCGGCGCGCGATCACCATCGGGTGCCGCTTCCGCCCGGCCCTGCTGGTGGTCGACTGGATGCTCAAGGACCACATCCACGGCCTCCACGTGAGCCAGGCCCTGTCGGCCGTCGACCCGTCCCTGCGCACCGTTCTCGTCACCGCCTATGCCTCGGGACATCTCCGCCAGGAGGCGATGCGCTCGCACGTCTTCGACTTCATCGAGAAGCCCTTCGATCTCGACCGGATCCAGCGGTCGGTCCGGAAGGCCCTCGCCCTCCCCCCGACCACGCCCGCCGACCCGCAGGTCGCCGTGCTCGAGCTCGACGAGGCGGGGAGGATCTGTTTCGCGAACGGGGAAGCCCGCCGAATGCTCGCCGCCACGACCGCCGGCCCCGGGGCCGGGCACCTGGGCGAGGCCGTCGACGGTAGCCCCGAGCGGATGCTCGCCGACGCCGAGACGGGCTGGGTGTCGCTCCGTCCCCGGTCGCTCGCACCCGAGACGTGGCGGCTCCGGACGCGCAAGCTCCACGGATCGGGCTGGCTCGCCGTCCTCGGCAACGAATTGGAGCACGACACCCGCCTCCACGAGCAGATCCGCCTGCTGGTCGGCGTCGATGCCGCCGGCCAGCGCCCGTGGCCCCTGGAAGGCCGCGTCCTGGTGGTGGATCACGACGAGTTCTCGCGCCGCATCGTCGCGTCGCAGCTCGAGCGCGCGGGCTGTTCCGCCCACGCGGCCGAATCGGCGGAGGTAGCGCTCCGCCTGCTCGCCCGGGATCCCGAGATCGCCTTCGTGATCGTGGCCGAGGGAATCCCCGGGGTCGGCACACCGGAGCTGGTTCGAGCGATCCGCGCCCGCCAACCATCTGCCCAGATCGTTGGCATGAGCCACCGCGACGTGAGCGCCTCGTTCGCCGAGATCGGTGTCGAGCACTTCCTGGCGCGCCCGTGGACGCTTCAGGGATTCGTCGAGCTGTTCGCCAAAGAATCCTCGTAGCACGGGCTTTCGAGGATGTCGCAAAGCGCGGCTCGCGCAGGGGGCCTGCGGAGGCCGAGAGCAACCGCTCGGAGCACCCCGGCTCGTATCCTTCGGAAGTCCCACCCCCTGTTCCTCGTCGGCGCATACGAGGGCGTGTGCATCCCCTCGCCGAGCGGGTCACCGGGGACGTGCGGACATTCGAGGTGACCGTCGCGCGCGAGGCGAAGTGCGCCCGTCCCCGAACCCTTCTGGACAGGGTCCGGTGAGTCCGGGCGCTGGCGGCCTCGCACCGCTTGCCACGCGGTCGGAGAGCGGGTGTCTGGCGTCCCCAACGGGATTCGAACCCGTGTCGCCGCCTTGAAAGGGCGGTGTCCTAGGCCAGACTAGACGATGGGGACGCGGCGGCCGTCCGGCGCGGCCGCCCGGAATCTAGCCGCCACCGCTCACCGGGTCGAGGTGCCTCCAGACGTACCAGCTGGCGATCGTCCGGTAGGGCCGCCAGCGCAGTGCGACCCCTTCGAGCTCCGCGGCGCTGGGCAGCTCCTCGAGCCCATAGAGATCGCGCACGCCCTTGCGGACCCCGTAGTCGCCCACCGGAAGCACGTCCGGCCGAGCCAACGAGAACATCAACAGCATGTGGGCCGTCCAGGGTCCGACCCCACGAATGCGGGTCACGGCCTCGACGACGTCCTCGTCGTCCATCCGGGCCAGACGACGGTCGCTCACCGCGCGAGAGTCGAAGGCTTCGGCCACGGCGCGGAAGGCCGCGATCTTCTGTCGCGAGAGACCGACCGCGCGGAGCTCGCGGTCGCTCGCCGCGGCGAGGACGGCGGCCGTCGGATAGCGACCACCGAAGTGGGCCTGAAGGCGCGCCTCGATGGCGCGCGCCGCCGCGCCCGCGACCTGCTGGAAGAGGATCGCGCGGAGGAGCGAGCGGTAGGGGGCACCGCGCGGTTGGATGCGACAGGGGCCCACCCGCCGGATCACGGCTCCCAGCACCGGATCCCGACGCCGAAGGCTCCGTCGGGCGCGCTCGAGGAGCTCGGGCTCAAAGCCACGCGGCATGGGTCGAACATAGCGGGACGGCCACCCGCCGATGTGGCGGTGGCACCGGAGAGCCCTCGCGGCGCTAGACTCGCGAGATGCCGCCCGAGCGACTGCAACCCGAACGCGCCCGGAACCTCTGGACCAGCTTCGCACGCAAGTTCCCGCCGCTCGAGAAGTCGAGCGAGATGAACGGACAGTCCGAGGTGGCCTTCGATCGGATCGGGGGGCTCGCGGCGCCGAAGGAAGAGCTGCTCACCTATGCCTGCGCCGTGACCAGTCCCGAGGTCTACGACCGATGGGGAACCTTCCCGCCGAGCGGGCTCCTCCTGATCGGACAACGGGCCTGCGGCAAGCGGCTGCTGGCGGCGGCGCTCGCCAGTCAGACCGGAACCTCGTTCCTCCACGTCCGCATCCCCCGCCTCGTGATGGAGACGCTCAGAGCCGAGGGCAAGGTGGGTGAGATGGTGGCGGCCTGGAGCCAGACACTCGAGGAGATGCCGCCCACGACGGTGCTGCTCGACGAGCTCGAGTTCTCGCAGGCCCACGAGTTCGCGAGCCAACGTCCCGACCTCCCGATCGGTCCGATCATGGATTTCCTGCTCGATCTGGTCGATCGGACCGTCGCGGTCGAGGGTCCCCTGCTCGTCGGCTCGACCAGCCACCCCGACACGCTCCGGCCGGCCTTTCTCGCTCCGGGACGCTTCGAGCGCGTGGTCGAGGTGAACCCGGTCTTCCCCGACGACGTGATCGCCGCGCTCGTGATCCACGCCGCCGACGCCAGTCAGCGCGCGGGGCGTCCACTCTTCACCGAGATCGACTGGCCGAAGGTGGTGGAGCCCTACCGTGGCCTCTCGATCGGGAGCTGGGTGCGGATCCTCCACGCCGTGCTCCGGCGCAAGGCGCGCTGCGACGCGGCCGGCGAAGCCACCGACGGCGTCGAGACCGCCGATCTGGTAGAGGAGGCGGCGCTGGTGCACAAGGCGCAGCGCCGCCTGAGCCATCTCGGAGAGGGGACCTACCTCTAGGGAAGGTCTGCAGAACCCGCCCCGAACTTGGCAGATAGAGGGGCGGGGGGAT
>CAYYUT010000284.1:0-5316 GCA_964474935.1 uncultured Spirochaetales bacterium | reverse complement strand
CGCCGGCCGCGGCGCCCAACGGCCGCGGCCGCGTCGTCGCGGATCCGGGCGCGGAAGGCGATGGCCCCGAGGGCCGTGCCCTCACGACCGACCCAGGCCAGCGAGCTTCCGGCCGGCATCGTGTGCTCGGCGATGGCGACGAGTTCCGCGGGTGCGGTCGTCCCGCACGTCTCCAGCCAGTCGCGGGTGCCGATCCAGACCTGCTCGCCGGGCCGTCCCGCGACGACCCCGCGGCCGGGCTCCACGCGTCGAGGCGAGAACTCGGGGGCCGACAGGCCCGCTTCCCCCAGCGCGTTGCGCACGGCCGCCGCGAGCGGATGGATCGCGCTCCCCTCGGCCGCCGCCGCGGCGAGCACGACCTCCTTCGCATCGATGCCGTCCGCGGGCATCACGGCCACCACCTCGAAGCGTCCCTCGGTCACCGTGCCCGTCTTGTCGAGCACGAGCCGGTCGACGCGCGCCGCGCGCTCCAGGGCCTCCCCGCTCTTCACGAGCACGCCGAAACGGGCGGCGCGCCCGATGGCCGCCGTCACGGCGGCGGGGGTGGCCAGACCGAGTGCGCACGGACAGGCGACGATCAGCACCGCCGCCGCCCGCAGCGCGATCGCGAGGGGGGCCTCCCCCGCGAGCGCCCCGATCACGGCCACGAGGGTCGCGACGGCCAGGATGCCGGGCGCGAACCAGGCCGCGACCCGGTCGGCGAGCCGCGCCAGCTCGGGCTTCTGGGACTGGGCTCGTTCGAGCAGCGCCGCCATGCGGGCGAGCGTGCCGCTGGCGACGGGTGCCGTGACCTCGACCTCCACCTCGCACAGCAGGTTGCGGGTACCGCCGGTGAGGGCGTCGCCTTCGGCACGGGCCACCGGATGCGATTCGCCCGTGAGCAGCGCCTCGTCGACCTCGGTGGCCTCCGAGCGGAGGATGGCGTCGGTGGGGAAGGCCTGGCCGGCCGGCACCACCACCCGGTCGCCCTTCTCGAGGCTCGTGCTCGGCACGCGCTCGATGCCGTCCCGCGTGCGGCGCAGGGCCTCGTCGGGGGTGATCCTCGCGAGCCGATCGACGGCCTCGCTCGCTCGCGCGCGGGCCCGGCGCTCGAGGGTCCGGCCGAGCAGGATCAGGAACACGATCATCGCCGCCGAGTCGATGAACACGTCGGCCGTCTCGGTGGCGGTGGCGAGGACGCTCACGAGGAAGGCAGTGCTCATCCCGAGCACGATCGGGACATCGATCGAGATGCGACGCTGGCGGATCCCCGCGAGCGCCCCCTTCCAGAAGGGCAGCGCGCACCACGTGACTGCGGGAAGGCTCAATCCGATCGCGAGCCAGCGGAGCCCCCGGCGGGTGAGCGGGTCCATGCCCTCGAGGGCCCCGATGTAGAGCGCGACGGCGAGGAGCATGACGTTCCCCGCCAGGAAGCCGGCGACGAGCACCCGCGTGAGCGCGTCTCGCGAATCCTCGGCAGCGGGGCGGTCGAGAGAGCCGGGATCGTAGGGCGCACCCTCGTATCCGAGCGCTTCGACGCGGTCCACCAGGTCGGCGACGTCGATCCGATCCGGATCGAACCGCACCAGCGCACGGTGGGTCGTGTAGTTGACCGTGGCCTCGGAGACGCCCGGCAGCTCGCGGAGCGCCTGCTCGACCCGATGGACACAGCCGGCGCAGCGCAGCCCTTCGAGGAAGAGCCCGGATTCGGCGAGCGCCTGCGCGGGGATCTCGTCGCGGGTCGGCTGCTCGGCGGCAGTCGGGCTCACTGCGCGCCGCCTCCCGGATCG
The DNA here is from genome assembly GCA_964474935.1 of uncultured Spirochaetales bacterium. GTDB lineage: Bacteria > Myxococcota_A > UBA9160 > UBA9160 > JAFDDA01 > CAYYUT01. The sequence continues at coordinate 3,547 of CAYYUT010000284.1, read as the reverse complement.
TCCGCGGGCCCGGCGTCGCGGACGCGTTCCGAGTACTCGAGGCCGGTCTCGTAGACGCCGTCGACGTCCGGGGGGTCGGGGGCCGAGATCGCGATCCAGAGGAAGCCGAGCGAGCCGCCCATCATCGCCACGAGCAGGGCGGCGAGGATCCAGGGCCAGGGCTCGCGGGGTCGTCGGCTCATCGGCCTGCACCCCCGCCGGGCCCGGAGGGCGCTACGAAGGTGCAGCGCCGCACCACATCGTGCTGCGCGCCGTCGAGCTGGCGCAGGACGAACTCGAGCGAGCGTGAGCCGGAGACGTCCGCCAGATGCTCGGGATCGGCGAGCACGAAGACCCGGGCCTCCGCGTTCTCGGTCGCCGCCACCGAGATCGGGTTCACCCCCGTCACGAGCTCGAAGGCCTGGGGGGCGTCGAGACTCACGAGGAATCGGTGGTCGCGGCGGTCGCGATTCTGGATGCGAAGCGTGAACGAGTTGGAGAGCCGACCGTCGGCGGCGGTCCCGTACAGCTCGCTCGCGTTGTGGGCGACCTGCAGGTCGAGGGGCTCGCGACTCGCCACCAGCTCGGCGAACACGAAGATCGTGGTGGCGAGCAGCGCGGCATAGACGACCACCCGGGGCCTGACGAGCCGGACCGGTCGCAACCGTTCGAGCCCGACGAGCGAGCGATAGTCGATCAGACCCCTGGGTCGCCCCAGCTTCTGCATCACGCCGTCACAGGCGTCGATGCACTGGGTGCACGCGATGCACTCGAGCTGCATTCCCTCGCGGATGTCGATCTCGGAAGGGCACACGGCCACGCAGAGCCCGCAATCGACACAGTCGCCCGACACCTTGCCGGCCTTGCCTCTCGGGTCGCCGCGCAGGCTGTCGTACCCGATCACGAGCGTGTCGCGATCGAAGAGCACGCTCTGGAAGCGCGCATAGGGGCACAGGTACTTGCAGAAGGTCTGGCGGACGATCGCGAAGTCGAGGTAGCAGAGCGCCGACACGACCAGCACGAAGGCGCCGGCGGTGGCCGGGAGCTCGCCGCGCGCGAGCTCGCCGGCGAATCGGTAGGGCGAGTGGAAGTACCCGACGACGTGGAAGCCCACCACGAACGAGACCGCCAGCCACACCAGCCAGGTGGCGCCCCGACGCCACAGCGCGACCCTCGCGGGAGGCCCGCTCCGCGACCAGCCCTGGATGCTCCGCGCGATCCCGGCGAAGAGGTCCGTGAACACCGTCTGGGGACAGGCCCAGCCGCACCAGAGCCGACCGGCCAGGGCCGTGAAGAAGAAGAGTGCCAGACCCAGGGCGGCGATCAGGAGCCGGAGGAAGTAGAGCTCCTGGGGATAGATCACGAGCCCGAACACGTGGAACTTGCGCGCCGGGATGTCGAGCAGCACCAGCGGCTCGCCGTCGATCCGGATCCAGGGAATGGCGAGCAGGATCGCGATCAGCACGACGTTCGCGCCACGCCGGAGGCGCCGGAAGAAGCCCTGGACCGGCCGCGCGTTCAACATGGCTGCTCAGCTCCCGGGCGCGCCGACCCCGGGCTCCGACGACTTCGGGAGCGTCTCGAGATAGGCCAGCGTCTTCCAGATCTTCTCGGTGCCGAGCTGGGCGCCCCAGGGCGGCATACCGAGCGGACGACCCTCGGACACCGAGACGAACTTGGCCTCGTCGGTCTCGCCGTACTTCCAGTAGGGATCGACCAGGCTCGGACCGACCAGCCCCGTACCGTCGGGCTTGTGGCAGGCGGCACAGACGGTGTTCCAGGTCTCCTCACCCTCGGCGATCGCCGTCTCGACTCCCATGTACGGATTCGTGCTCGGCATGCTCTCGCGGAAGGCGGCGAGCTGCGTCTCACTGCGCTCGACCTCGGCCGCGAAGCGCGACGCCGACGACCAGCCGGACAGGGTGAAGTAGGGCACGTACACGCAGGCGAAGACGATGCTGGCGATGAAGGTCCAGTTGAACCAGGGCGGGATCGCATGGTCCTCTTCTCCGATCCCGTCACGGTCCTGTCCGTCGGCGCGCGGCAGCTCCGCCACCTCGTCGTCGTGTGTCCTCGGACCGGCACTCATCGATCGTCCTCCTCGAGCATGCGCCTCGCGGGCTCCTCGAAGCGGGCCTTCTGGGAGCCCCGGAACAGGTAGATGCCGATCCCGGCGAGAGCGAGCGCCAGGAAGGCGAGACGCGCGAACTTGTAGAGCGCCGCCCACTCCTCCATCTCAGCCCTCGCGGTCCAGGATGCCGGCCTCGCGCAGCGTGTCCCACGTGACGGCCGTTCCGAGCGACTGCATGTAGGCGATCAGCGCGATCATCTCGCTCTCCGCCTGGGCACGCGTGAGCTCGATGCCGTCCTGACGCAAGGATGCGACCACCCCGGCGGCCTGGGTCCGGGCGGTCTCCGCCGCTGCCTGCACCTCCTGGTCGTCGTAGGGATGGCCCAGGGTCCGGAGCACGGCGAGCTTCCGTCCCGTGAGCGACAGGTCGAGCGGCGTCCGCGCCAGGAAGTCGAAGGCGGGCATGTTCGAGGCCGCGTTGATCTCGCGCGGATTGAGGAAGTGGATCCAGTGCCACGAGTCCGGATACTTCCCTCCCACCCGGGCGAGGTCGGGGCCCGTGCGCCGCGAACCGAACAGGAAGGGCCGGTCGTAGACGTGCTCACCCGCCAGGGTGAAGGGGCCGTAGCGGTCGGTCTCGGTCTTCATCGGACGGATCTGCTGGCTGTGGCAGGTGTTGCAGCCCTCTCGGATGTAGATGTCACGTCCCTCGAGCTCGAGCGGCGAATAGGGCTCGCCCCCGGCGATCGGGACGACCGTGCCCTGCAGGAAGTAGGGCGGGATCAGGATCACGAGGCCTCCGATCGTCACGGCCACCAGTGTGAGCACCGTGAGCGTCAGTCCCTTGGCTTCGAGCGGCTTGTGCCAATCCCATGCCATGACTAACGACCTCCCGCGACCGGAGCAGGCTCGGGCGCCATGGCGCTGGCCGGGATCGCCGCGCTCCCCTGACGGATCGTCTGGAGGACGTTGTAGAGCATCAGGAAGCTGCCAGCGAGGAAGAGCGCGCCTCCGGCCGCCCGGATCAGGTCGTACACCCGGATGGCCGTCACCGTCTCGATGAATGTGTAGGCGAGGCTCCCGTCCGGGTTCGTGGCCCGCCACATCAGGCCCTGGGTCACGCCCGAGATCCACATCGGGGTCACGTAGAGCAGGATCCCGAGGGTCGCGACCCAGAAGTGCACCTCGGCGAGCCGCACGCTGTAGAGCTTCGTGTGCCACAGACGCGGGACCAGGTAGTAGAGGGTCGCGAACGAGGTCAGCGCGACCCAACCGAGCGCCCCGGAGTGCACGTGGCCGATGGTCCAGTTCGTGAAGTGCGAGAGCGAGTTCACCGAGCGGAGCGCCATCATCGGGCCCTCGAAGGTGCTCATGCCGTAGAACGTCAGACCCACGGCGAACATCTTGAGCAGCGGGTCGGTGCGAAGGTTGTCCCAGGCCCCGCGCAGCGTGAGCAGTCCGTTCAGCATGCCGCCCCAGGAGGGGAAGATCAGCATG
>CAYYUT010000283.1:2155-5353 GCA_964474935.1 uncultured Spirochaetales bacterium | reverse complement strand
GACATCGCAGACCCCTACCAGATCATCACCTGGACCCCGCCCGAGGGAGGGGAAGGCCCCGACTACGAGCGCATGTAGGCACGCGAGCCCCGGGGCTCGCGGCTCCCACCCGCACCGTGATAGAGTGGAGGAGGCCCTAGACGGGGTGGGGAGACGTCATGGCGTTACTCGCGTTGCCGATGCGGAGCCGTACCAAGCGGCGCAACGGTCGTCGTGACGGTGCCCGGGGCTTCCGTCCCGGACGTCACCCGGACGGCCCGGCACTCCTCCGATCGCATTCTCGGCCGATCCGGCCTCGAACGGGTCTCCAGCTTTTTGCGGCCGGCATCGCGCTCGCCGTAGCCGCGGCCTCCGGTCTCCCCTCGATCTCGCACGCCGACCCGGCCGCCGACGAGGTGCTCCACATGGGCACCTTCGAGCAGTTCGCCGTCCGGTGGCTCGAGAGCCTCGGACGCGACGCGCGCGAGGTGAGCGAGCCGATCAGCCGGGCGACCCATCCCCAGGGAAACGAGCTCCGCGTCGACTTCCCCGAGTACATCCTCGAGCTGCGTCCCACCGGCCAGAAGGGCTCTCCGTACGTCGGGGTGATGCGCTACGTCGAGCGCATCCAGTCGTGCCCGCCGGGCAATCAGGAGACCTGCCAGATCGTGAAGACGGGCGCCGTGACCGAGCTCTTTCGGCTCGAGAACGGCAAGTGGGTCTACTGACCGAGCCTTTCCCGATTTGATCGAGCATTGAGGTTCGTCGCGGCCGGGGTGTGCGACGATCGCCCCGTGACTCGCTCGCCCCACGGTCCCTCCCGGGATTGCCATGTGGCACTCGTTCCTTCCCGGCCTCGCCGCCCGTCGTCTGGGCGGGGTCGTCCTCACATCGCTTCTGCTCATCGCCTGCCCCACCGACCGGCCCGCCCCGCGCGCCGGGCTCTCGGATGCCGAATCGAGGGCAGCCGTGTCCGTCCCGGGTGCCGTCGTGCATGCCTGGGGCGGCAATCTGATGGTCGCGCGCGACGATCTGGTGATCGATACCCGGATCGGACCCCACCGCGTGGGCGCCACCTACAACGCGAGCGACGGCGCGTGGACCTGGAGCTTCGAGATCCGCCTCGGAACCGACGCGTTCACCGACGCCACGGGCCAGCGCTACCCGCTGGCCCGTGTCGGGCTCGGGGACGCCATTCCCGGCTCGGTGTGGGTACGGCACGCGGCCGACGCGGTCCGCACCCGGGGCGGGCTCGTGCACGTGTTCGGCAGCGACGGGGGCCTGGTCGCGATCCACTGGAACGGTGATCCCTATCCGCGTCTCGTGCATCGCCGGGCCACCGACGCGGACGGATCACGCCGGATCGCGGCGATCGATCAGTGCCAGGGGGTCGACGACTGTGAGCCGGTCTTCGAGATCGACCGAGACGCGGCCGGTCGTGTGGTGCGCGTCTCCGACCGTGCCGGCCGCGAGGCCCGCTTCGACTACGACGCCCTCGGCCGACTGGCGCGCGCACGCGATCCCGTGGCCGTGGCGACCGGGCTCGCCGGCGCCGGCTACGCATGGGACGCCGATCGGCTCGTCGAGCTCACCACGCCCGACGGCGAGCGCATCCGCTACCGCTACGACCAGGCCCGACGGCTGGTCGAGGCCTCGCGGGTCGGTCTCGGCGACGACCACACCCGCTTCCGCTACGCGCAGACCTCGGGGCACCGGAGCACGACCCTCGTCACCGATGCCCTCGGTGCGGAGCGCCGTCTGACCTTCGACCCGGAGGGACGGCTCCTCGAGGATTCCCGCGCGGGCATCGGCGGCTCCTGGCGGTTCGAGTGGTCGGGTGCACGCGTCGTCCGTCGGATCGACCCGAATGGCGCCGTCACCGGATTCGAGTGGTCGGACGACGAGCCGGTCCGGATCACCACCGCCGCGGGGAACACGATCGAGATCGTGTACGCGCGTCACGCCCAGAATCGCGCGGCGCCGTTGGCCCGCGCCGTCCGGAGCGTCTCGGATGCGCTCGGACCGATCTCGTCCGCCGAGTTCGATCCACGGGGGAGACCGATCGCGCTCGCAGACGGCGCGGGCGAGGTCACCCGGCTCGCGTGGGACTCGCTCGGTCGCCTGCGCCGCGTGACTCCGGCCGTCGGGCCTTCGCTGCGCCTCGACGACTACGGACCCGACGGCCATCCCCGCACGCTCCGGTCGCTCGCCCGCGACGCGGACGACGGAGAAGACGGGGATGGCCGCCTGATCGACGAGCGCCGCTACGACGCGGTCGGGAACCTCGTGCGCGGGATCGACCCCGCCGATCCGCTCGCCAGCCAGACGCCCGGGGTCCTCGAGCGGGAGTTCGACGCGAACCGGCGCATCGTGGCGGTGCGCGTCACGGCGACGGCCGGCGTCGGCGGCCCGGTGCAGCGAGAGATCGACGAGGTCCGGATCGAGCGGCGCGCCGACGGACGTCCCCTCCGCATCCTCCGGCCGGCAGGCGCCGACAGCGAGTTCGTGTACGACGCGGCCGGACGCCTCGTCGAACGCCGCGACTGGCGCGGCGGCGACTGGCAGAGCGTCCGCTTCGAGGCCGACCTCGTCGGACGCCGAGTCGGCCGCATCGAGGCAAACGGTATGGAGCGCTGGTGGGCGTACGACGCCGCCGGCCGGCCGGTGCGCTCGGCGGCGGGGCGAGACGGGCTCGCCACCACCGAGGTGACGAACACCTGGGAGGGGACGCGGCTCGTCGCCCGACGCGACTCGGTGCGGGGCGCAGAGGAGCGCTTCGAGTACGACGCCGCAGGCCGGCTTCGGGCGATCCGCTTTCCGGAAGGCGAACGCATCGAGGTCGACCTCGACCTGCGCGATCGCCCGGTGGGCCACGTCCTCGTGGAGGCCGACGGCACCGAGCTCCGGACGCTCGGATGGCGCTATCAGGCGGACGGCGCACCGGCCGAGCTTCTCGATGGCGACACGCTCCGGCTCGCCTGGGAGAGCCGCGCGGGGAGGCTCGCACACATCCGCTACGGGAACGGACTGGTCCGCGACTTCGGATACGACGACGAGACGGGTCTTCCCGCGAGTGCCGTGCTCTCGGTCGAGTCGGCCCCGGAAGGCTCGGAGCTGCGTGAGCAGAGCGAGTTCGGCCTACCCCTCCCGAGCGCTCCGGATCCCCTCTTCCTGAGCTTCCGGACCCGCACGCCACGTCCCGGAGATCCGCAGGGCCCC
>CAYYUT010000283.1:0-2145 GCA_964474935.1 uncultured Spirochaetales bacterium | reverse complement strand
AACGAGAGCGTCTTGCTCCGTTCGGGCTGCGCCGAGGCCGAACGCTGTGGTCATCGGCTCGTGAGCTTCGGGACGGATCCCCTGACGCTCCAGGCCGACACGCACTACGACCCGCTCGGCAACGTGCTCACCGACGAAGTGCCCGCCCCGGACACAGGCGGCCTCCTGATCGAGAGCGTGCGCTTCGAGTACGACGCGGCGCGCACCCGGCTCGAACGGATCGTCCGCACCGGCAGCGGTGCGGATCGCGAGGCCGGCGACGACGACGTGGTCCGCGACTACGAGTACGACGCATCGGGCTACGTCGTCGCCATCGACGGCGTCCCGATCGCGTGGACGCCGCTCGGGCGCGTCGCCCGGATCGGGGACGAGGTGGCGTTCGAGTGGGACGCGAGCGGGCGTCCGATCTCGCGGCGGATCGGCGATGAACGGACCCACTACGCATTCGGCGGGAGCGTCGAGACGCGCGCGGACGGCTCCCCCGAGGCGCTCGACCTCGGCGAGGTGCGGATCGATCTCCGACAGGGACGCCACCGCTACCGCCACCTCGACCCGAGGGGCAACGTCAAGCTCGTGACCGATCACGAGGGCCACGTCGCGGCCGTGTACCGCTACACGGGATATGCGCGCTGGCACGCCTGGGGAACCGACGAGCCCGATGGTCTCGGCTTCGCCCAGGGCTCGCAGGCGGGCGATTTCTGGGTGATCGGCGCCCGCGTCTACGATCCCCTTGCGCACCGCTTCCTGTCTCCTGACCCCGAGTACCAGTGGCTGAACCAGTACGCCTACACCGGCGGCAATCCGATCTGGTTCTGGGATCCGACCGGGGCGAAGCCGAAGCCGGTCCCGCGCTGGTTCGCTCGCTTCGTCCGGGTGACGGCCTGGGTGGCCGGGTTCGCGAGCCTGGTGAGCGCGCTGGTGCCGGGCGGCCAGGTCGCGGCCCTCGCTTTCGGCGTCGTGGGCTTCTACTTCGGGACCCTCTCGCTCCTGATCGACGAGTTCGGAAGCGTCGAGTCTCCGCAACGCAAGCAGCTCGAGCTCTCTCCCTGCGCGTGTCCGGCGGCCGAGGCGGCCCCGGCCTCGAGCGAATCCCCGGTCGTGACGGACGGACCCGGCGCGACGCGCTTCCGGGTGGTCGAGGGCCAGGCCTTCGACGAACACGGGCGCTCGCTCGGACGGGTCGGGGGAGCCGACAGCTTCTCGGATTCGGGCACCCCATCGGGCCCGAGTGGTGCGGTCGGCGGTTGCGCCAGCGACGGAGGGCCCGCGGGCGGCGTAGGGGGCGGCTGTGCGGGCGGCTCGGGCCTCACCGCTCTGGCCCTGCTGGCGGCTCGCCGGCGGGTCGGTCGTCGCCGCGGCGTGGGCTCGCAGCCCCGTGCTCCGCGCGCCCGAACCGGCTTACCTTTACCCATCCACGAGCCGAACGCGAGCCGTTCGGTCGCGCGAGGAGGCCTGCGATGAGCCCCATGACCACTCGATTCGAACCGGATGGCGGAGCCACCGCCGGGCCGTGCCCGGCGTGCGGCGGCGCGTTGCGACCCGGCCTTCTCGCCGGAGGCGGAATCGGTCTCGCCTTCTATCCGGAGGGTGTGGGCGATCGATCCGGCGGGGGAGCGGACGCGACTGCGCGCGACGCAGACCGGGGTCCGGCTCTCGACAGCGAGAGCGCTCGGCCGCTCGACGCGCGCGGCCACGGGCGGCGCATCGGCCTGGGAGAGTCGCTCCGTCTGGTGGGGAGGCTGATCACGGGACGCGCGGTGCGGCTCGGTTTCGGGGTGTCGGCCGAGCGCTGCGACGCGTGTCGTCGGATCTCGTTCTGGGAAGGGCGGGCTCCGGGGCAAGGCGCCTGAGCCCACGGCGCTCGCCAGCACTCGCGTCGGCAGCACGGCCGGCGCGTGAGTCCGCCGAGGGAGCCCCATCCGGCACGGCGCGAGTCCGGCCCGAGAGCCGTCGTCACTCGCCGCGTTCGGGATCGGTCGCGATGGATCCGAACCGAACGGATGGGGCCCCTCGGGCCAGCACTCTCACCCCCGAAACCTCGAGAGGCTGGACGTCGAGCTCAGCTGCACCCGCTGGTGCTGCCGCAGTTGGGGCACTTGTAGCAGGCGCCGTTGCGGATCATGATCGAGCCGCAGTCGCTGCAGC
>CAYYUT010000282.1:0-5372 GCA_964474935.1 uncultured Spirochaetales bacterium | reverse complement strand
GATCCGTCGGCCGACACGGCGGTCGCCGTGCTCTTGAAGTCACCGCCCGGGAGGACGCCCAGGCCGCGTAGTCCGTTCGTCGCATCCCAGATGAAGGCCTCGCGCCCGAGATTCGCCTGGCCGTTGCCGACGACAGTCGACCCGTCGGCGGAAATGTCTCCGGCATACGAGTTGAACCTTCCGCCCGCGAGGTCGCCGATCCCTTGCGGATCGCCGATACCCTGCCAGAAGACGGCCTCGTTGGCACCGCCTCCATCCATCGGGTCGAGCCGTTCGCTCCAGCCGGCGATCACCGATCCGTCGGCAGACACTGCGACGGCATCCCTGCGGACGTCGAATCCCTCGAGGCCAGCGAGCGCGGTCACGCTCTGCCGCGAGGGCCATACGACTGCTTCGCAGCAACCGCTGTTGCCGACCACGACGGTGCCGTCGCCCGATACACCGAATGCGCGACTCTCCGTGGCTCCTGGCAGGACTGGCAACAGTTGCATCCCGGAGGCGGAGTCCCACACGAACGCCTCGCCACCCGAGATCCCCACGACGACGCGGCCATCCGCGGAGAGGGCGGTCGGCTCGCTCTCGGGGCGCTGGGCGGAGAGGAATCCGAGCGGAGTGAAGCTTGCTGCTCGGCTCGGCGTCGATCCAGCAACCACGAAACCTGCGACGAGGACTGCGCGGAGCAGCACAGCTTGGGGACGAATGGATCTCGCCATCGCGAGACGTGTATCGCGCAGACGAGGAAGGCGATGACTCGGCGGGGGCGATGTTCACGGAATCGTCACATAACGTGGGGCTGGGCTGCAAGGACGCCGCCAACGCGACCCTCCCTCCGAGCGCAACTCGACCACAATCACTTTCGCAGGCTCGGTGACTCGAGCGCGTGGGTCCTCGTGGGGCGGCGTGGTCGAGCCCGGATGCCCCATCGCCCAGTAGAGCCCAGGCCCGCCGACGGGCCGGCCGCTCCACGCCACGACGCTTCGCCGACTCGATCGGCGAGGAGAGCAGGCGGCCGCTCACGGCCCCTTCCCCCGTGCGCGGCGACAGCCAGCATCGATTCGCCGCTTGGATCTCGTGCCGGGTGGGCGTCGCAGGCCCCTCCCGGTGGCGATGGAGGCAGGACCTGCCGCGCGGGCCGGCCTTCGGTCGAGACAGAGGGCAGACCGAGGGCGTGCCCTCGAGACCTGCGAGATGAGCGCGCTGGGTATTCAAGGCGGCCCACCGCCGAGCGGACGCGCATCGGCTCGGAGCGCCTCGTGACGGAGGTCGCTCACGAACATGTGGCCGGGTTCGTGGGTGGCGGCGAAGGCGAGGCCCGCGTTGCGCACGGCCGCGAGCGCGGTGACCCCGCAGGCCCAGAACATCGGGACATCGCCGGGCTCGAAACGGGGCGGGTCGCCGAAGTCCGGCGCATCGAGCGCGCCGATGCCGAGCGCCGCGGGCTCGCCCACATGCACGGGCGCTCCGTGCGAAGAAGGGTAGGCCGCCGAGAGCTCGCGGGCGGCCTGCACCTGTTCGCGGGGCATCGGCCGGAGCGACACCACCTGCACGCCGCCGAAGGGGCCGGCCGCGCGGGTCGGCCGATCGGTGCGGTACATGGGGACGTTGCGCCCGGCCTCGCGGTGCCGCCCCGCGAGGCCCGCCGCCACGAGCGCGGCATCGAAGGTGAAGCTGCACCCGAGCAGGAAGCTCGCGAGCCCGGCGTCCCACCAGGGCTCGAGCGAGGGCACCCCAAGCTCGGGCTGCCCGGCTTCGAGCAGGCGATAGGCGGGCACGTCCGTGGCGACGTCGGCCGAGCCTCCCGGCGCGAGCTTCCGCGGCCAGCGCTCGCCCCGACGCAGCACCTCGAGCACGGGCGTGAAGGGCTCGTTGGCTCGGCAGAAGGCCTCGAACGGGTCGGCCCATGCGTCGGGCACCACCACCAGGTTCATCTGCGCGAAGCCCGGAGCCAGGGCGGGCGTGGGGCCGCAGTGGCGACCCTCGCGGATGGCGCGGCGGGCAGCGGCTGGCGCCTGGTCGGCTTGTGAGCCGACGGCCGGGCGGCCGCCGGACGGGACTGTCTCGGCCGGCGCTTCCGCGGGCCCATCGGCGGCCATGTGGCCGCCATTCGCCACATCATGCGCTCGCGCGGCGCGTCGCTCCGGCGCGGTTCCGTCTGGCTTCGCCATGGCCAGAGGCTACACGAGGCGCATCCCCCGTGAGCGACACCTCCGGGTGGGCTCGGGGTCGGCGGGAGCCACCTCAGCCCGTGCCCGGCCGCGCGCCCTACACCCGACTCGGGGCCCGCTCGACGAGTCGAGCTTCGAAGACGACCGGCAAGCCCGTCGCAGGTGGCGCCAGAGCCGGCCACCTGGGGGGCAGGGACCGCGCCGGTAGGCCGAGGCGATAGCCACGACCCCGCACCGTCTGCACGACCCCATTCCGGGAGCGGTCGCCGAGCGCCTGCCGCAGCGCGCCGACGCAGGTCGGGATGCTCGACTCGGACAAGGCCGCACAGCTCCACACTTCGCGTTGGATCTCCTCTCGCGACACGATGCGGGGCCATTCACGGATCAGCAGCGCGAGCAGGGCTCCGGTGGTTCGACCGAGGAGCAGCTCTCGGTCTCCGCGAAGGATCGTCTGCGTGCCGGTGTCGACGATGCTCGGGCCGAGTCGGTAGCGCATGCGGGGGCTCCTCCGGGACTCCGCAGTGCGAATGCACGATGCGTACCCGCGTCGCCCCGGAACGGGCGGACGCGCGGGCCCGCGAGCATCCGCTCTGGGGCCGGACGATCGCCGGGGTCCGGCGGGAGGCCGGCGCTGCGGTGGCGGAAGGGGTGGCCGGTGGCCGCCAGGTGCGGCCTATCTGCCGGGGCCGAGCAGGTTCATCCGGTAGCGAAACGTCGACCTCGGGATCCCGAGCTCGCGGGCGGCGCGCGCCACGTTCCCACCGGCGCGACGCAGCGCCTCCTCGATCTCGTTGGCGGCGGGCTCCGCCTCCGGCGCCGACGTCACCACCTCCGGGGTTCGCGGGATCATGAACGCCTCGAGCGGAGCGCCTCCGAAACGCACCAGGCATCGTTCGATCGTGTTCTCGAGCTCGCGGATGTTGCCGGGCCAGTCCCGATCCATGAGCCCGTCCAGGAACTCCCGGGTGATCGGAGGGGCCACGATCTCGAGCCGGTCCGCGATGTCGCCGACGAAGGCACGCACGAGAGACGGGATGTCCTCCATCCGTTCTCGGAGTGGCGGCACGCGCAGCTGGAAGACGTTCAAGCGGAAGTAGAGATCGAGTCGGAAGCGTCCCGCCCTCACCTCCGCCGCGAGATCGCGGTTGGTGCCCGCGAGGATCCTCGCCGACATGCGCTTCGGGGTCCGACCCCCGACCGACTCGAAGGTGCGGTCCTGCAGAACCCTCAGGAGCTTCGCCTGGAGTCGCAGGTCGAGCTCTCCGATCTCGTCGAGGAAGATCGTCCCCTGGGATGCGGACTCGAAGTAGCCCGTGTGGCGCGACGTGGCTCCCGTGAAGGCGCCTCGTTCGTGGCCGAAGAGCTCGCTCTCGATCAGCGAGTCGGGCAGACACGGACAGTCGACGTGCACGAAGGGTCCACGATGCCGGCGCGAGCTGGCGTGCAGCGCCCGCGCCACGACGCCTTTTCCCACGCCGCTCTCCCCCGAGATCAGCACCGTCGACATCATAGGTCCGATCAGTGCGATCTCGCGCTCGATCCGGCGGGCCTCGGGGCTCTCGCCGAGGATCCGGCGGTCGGGCTCCTCCGAGCGATGCGTCGTCAGTACAGCGGCCAGGCGCTCGACGATGACCGGTGCCGGATTGTCCGCCGCGACGACGTCGGCGACCCCTTGCCTCATCAGGCGGACGACGCTGTCGACTCCGATCGACTCGGCGACCACGGCGATCGGGGCGGTACCTGCGATCTTCCGCCAGCGCTCGATGGCATTCGACCCGACGTCGGCCTCGTCGCGAACCATGACCACGAATCCGGCGCACGGACCGACCGTCGAGCTCGACATCGGATCCACGATCCGAACCACGAAGCGATGTCGTACGCACCAGTCACGCAGGGGCTCGAGCACGGCGCACTCGATCCCCGCGGCCACGATCGTGCGTAGCGATGCGCGATTCAAGAGCACCTCCTCGACGTGAGATTCCCCCACGAGATCGTCCAGGGTCAACCAATTTCGTCCATTGTCGACCAGGGGGTACCTAACAATCGAGGATGGAAAGCACCTCCGCGACGCCCGTCGCGTACTGCAACCGTCTGCTGACGAATCCTGCGAGACGTCGCCCCGCGCCTCGTTCTCCGCAGGCGCGGGTGTCGGCAGTTGGAGCGGGCCGCACCGGCACGCGTCGTGCAAGGCGACACATGCATGCGTTTGGTTGGTTCGGACGTGGATGGTCGGTGGCAGCAGGTGGTGACGCCTGGCGCCCAATGCGTCGATCGCCTCCGGGCGGCTCGAGGCTTCGGAGCGGGAGGAGGCAGCCTTCGATGGGGCTGATGGCACACCCGGATTGGACCCGTGGGGGAGAGGCCGTCGAGACGGCCGAGCTGGCGCTTCATCACGCCCTGGGTGGAGAGACCATCCGCGCGCTCGACGGTGTCGATCTCAAGGTCGAGCCGGGACAGTTCGTCGCGGTCTGCGGCCGGTCGGGAAGCGGGAAGACGAGTCTGTTCCATGCTCTCGCCGGACTCGAGCGGCCCACGCAGGGTCGGGTGCGGATCGGCTCCACCGATCTGACCCACTTGTCGGTGGGCGCCCGCGATCGCTTCCGACGGCGCCACATCGGGCTGGTGTTCCAGTTCTTCAATCTCGTGGCGTCTCTCACCGTCGACATGAACATCGCGCTTCCGCTCCTGCTCGATGGACGGCGCATGCGAGACGTCCGCGTCGACGTCGATCAGCTCGCCGAGGCGCTGGGAATCGCTGGGCGCCGGACGCACGCGCCGGACCAGCTCTCCGGGGGAGAGATGCAGCGGGTGGCGATCGCCCGCGCCCTGATCGTGCGACCTCGGGTGATCCTCGCGGACGAGCCCACTGGGAACCTCGACAAGCGGCGTGCCCACGAGATCCTCGGACTGCTTCGAGAGCAGAGCGAGGAGCGGGGCGTGACGACCGTCGTGATGACACACGAGCTCGAGGCCTCGTCCTATGCCGATCGGGTGATCGAGCTCGAGGATGGTCGGGTGGTGGGCGATACCTGTGCTTCGTAGGGTGCGCCGGGCGCCTCGCGCCGAGCGCCGGGCGGCACGAGCCGGGGAGCCCGGCTTCCTGGCGCGACCGGATGGCCCGTTGGGGGATCGCTCCCCGCTGCCCTTTCCCTGGATCGTCTCGCTCCGCCCACATCTGCTGGCGCATCCGGTCCCCTCGCTGCTCTC
>CAYYUT010000281.1:0-5427 GCA_964474935.1 uncultured Spirochaetales bacterium | reverse complement strand
TGACCTCGGCGTTCTTGCTGAACCCGTAGTTCTTGAGGTGGCACTCCCAGAACGCTTCCTCGTCGCTCGGCACGAAGGAGCTGAAGTAGAAGTTCGATCCCTCGGTGGTTCGCGCCGCCGGGACGGTGGCGGCTGCGAAGGAGCGCGACTTCTCGATGATGTCGGTCACCGACTCGACGATCGCCTCGGTGAGCTCCTCGGCGCTGTTGCTGGTGAAGAAGAGCCCGTTCCCCTGCTGCGCGGTCTTCTCGAGTACGTCGTTCGCGAAGTCGCGCGTCGTGTAGCCCACGGTGTAGATGTCCAGGGTCTGGAGATCGTCGCTCGTCTCGGTGTCGTCGGGCCCATCGAGATCGGGGCGCACGTCGACCTCGTGCATGAACTTGGCGATGTCGTCCAGATAGCGAGTGGTCTGGTTGCAGATTCCGGTGCAGGCGGTATCGGTGGCGGGGGTCGGCTCCTCGAGCTCGCCGTCGTCGTTGAAGTCGCCGATCAGTTTGCTCACGAAGACGTCGAAGCCGAGCTCGGTGTTCCCGACCTCGCTCCCCGGGTCGAAGTCGTCCTTGGTGGGCTCACCGTCCGTGATGATGACCACGAAGTTGCGCTGGCAGGCGTACTGGATGGGGCTGTCGGGGACACTCGACGACGTCGGCGTCGCCGTGCCACCGCTGGTGTCGAAGCGGTAGGCGGGGAAGAGGGTTCCGCAGCTCCCATCGTAGTCGCACGCCGAGCCGTCGGCTCCCGAGGGGAGCTCCGAGCGGCTCATGAAGTACTGATAGACGTGGAAGAGCGTCTCGGCGAGCGGAGTCCACGACTCCGCCTCGAGCTTCGCGATCTCGGCGTCGAGCAGATCCCGCTGGGTGTCGGTGTAGTCGTCGATCGGGACGGCCACGAAGCCTCCGTCCGGGTCGCTTCCCCCACCCTCCGCGGCGTCGGTAGCCCGGAACTTCGCGAGGCCGAAACGCACCTCGCCGGTTTCGTTCACCGTACAGATCACGTCGAGCAGGATCTGCTTGGCGGCCGTGATTCGCGAACGTCGGTAGAGGCCGTAGGTGTCGTCGACGTCACCGTCGGCGCAGGGGGCTTCCGTCCCGTTGGTGGTGCTCGCGAGCTCCGACACATAGGGATCGGAGTCATCGCTGAAGAGCCAGTTGAGATAGCTCCCGAGGTAGCGGGTACTGGTCGTGCCGAGCTCTTCGTCGTGGTAGAGGGTCCGCGTGTTCCCGCAGCGCGACAGGCTCGTCGTGCTGCTCAGGGAATACGACGTGTCGTCGTCCCAGTTGTCGCAGGCGTAGTCGACGTCCGGATCGAAGGCCGGATGCCACACGATGTTCGCCATGGAGCCCGAGTTGTCGACCAGCAGCATGACGTTCGGCGGGGCGTTCGCCGAGAAGAGCACCGTGTCGTCCGCGGACACCCGTGCCGCCATGACAGCGAGGCTGATACAGAGCACGAGCAAGCCGCTCGCAGGTCGCAGAGCCGGGAGCAATCGCATCGGAGTCTCCTTCATGCAGGCCGGGGGGTCGCGCGGTGCCTGTCAGCCCTGGTCCATTCCCTGGCAGCGACCACCGAGCCCCTGCAGGCCGGTGGTGGCTCCACCGGGGGCCTGGCCTTCGACCTGGACGTGCCAGAGCGTCACGGCCCAGCGCGGCCCGCTCCCGCTGCCGTAGTTCGCCATGTTGATGCTGGCTTCGAAGTCCGGGCACACCGGGCTGAAGCCGAGGAAGTCGATGGGGGTACCGCCGGAATCGGGGTCCGCGCGATAGACCGGAGTGTTCCCGCCGGGGTAGTCGTTGGCATCACCGACGCCGCTCTCGGGCAGATTGGGCTCGAACGCGAGGAGCCCCGCCACCGACTGCGGCCAGGTGTTGTCGGCGATCGATTGCCGCAGGATGCCGAAGGACCGGGCGAGACCGGCATCGGCGGCGTACACCGAGGCGCGGGCCTGGCTCTGGATGCCGGCCACCTGCTTGTCGCGCATGACGGTCTCCATCGAGCTGAGCGCCGCGATTCCCATCAGAGCGAGGAGCAGAACCGTGATCAGCAGGGCGACCCCGCTCTCGTTCCGGCGGGCGTGCTTCGTGTGCATTCGAGTCTCCTGGCTCATCCGTCTTCGTTCCCCGTGTTGCGGACCCAGACGGTCGCGGTGTGCGTCCGCCGGCGTCGTCGGTCGCGGGCAGCCACGGTGTTCCCCGCGCGGTTCTCGACCGCCTGGCCGATGCCCTGGCTGTAGCGGTCGTTCGGATCCTGGCGCGTCGCGAGCACCAGGTTCACGCGCACCTCGCGCATCGCGGCGTTGTCGAGCGTCGAGGGGTCGTAGGACGCGGCGCCGGCGGCCGAGAGGTACTCCCCTGCCGAGACTCCCTGGTCTCCGTCGAGGTCGACGAAGTAGGCGACCTGGAAGTCCTCGACGCCGTTCACGAGGGTCACCCCGTTGCGGCGCAGCTGGCCATTGTTGACGTCGTAGACGATGCCAGGCACCGCGACGAGATCGGCCTGGGGGCCGACTGGTCCGAACGACTGCAGCAGGGTGACGGTGAGCCCTCCGCCGCCCGCCGGAACCGTATCGATCGTTCCGCAGGCCACGTTGCCGCTGTCGTCGTTCCGGTCCATCAGGATGATGCCACCACCCTGGACGAAATCGGTGCCGGCGTCGTCGACGTTCATGGCGCTGACGTTGAGGGTGGTGGAGGAGTCGGCGGCGATCGTCGCTCCGATCCCGAGGCCGGTGACCGGTGCGCCGAGCGGCGTGTCCACGAGCACCAGCTGGGGATCGCGGTCGAAGAGCTCGTCGACGTCGGAGACCTGCCAGAAATCGCTGATCACGAGCGTATCCGGCCCGTTGGTGGCGTCGGCGCCGCAGATGGCCGCCGCGTCGGGCACCCGGTAGCCAGCGTTGCGCAGCTCGAGCTCGATCGCGTCGGCGAGCGCCCGCGAGTTCTGCTGTGCCTCCGTCACCTGATCGATCACCACGTAGGTCCTCTGCTGCGTCGTGAAGGTGCTGGTGATGTAGAAGGCCAGCACCAGCAGGACGCCGGAGGCAACCAGCAGCTCGATCAGCGTAAAGCCGGCGCGTCGGTGGTCGGTCGTCGAATCTCTGTCTCGGTCCTGGACGGTCATGCCGGCTCCTAGATCCGCTGGTACTTGACGGCCGAGAGCACGAGCGTGCGCTGGAATCCGTTCGGATCGGTCCACTGCACCCGCACGTCGACGTCACGCATGAAGTTCAGGACGCCGGCCTGGACCCTCCAGTCGACCGAGAACACGTTCGCGACGGTGGGGACGGGATTGGCGCCCGCCGGCCGCGACACGACCATCCCGATCTGATCGGCCGCCAGTCCGAAAGCTGCGGATTCCCCTGGAAGCTCGAATCCATCGCCGGCGCCGACGGCCGCGTCGAAATCGATGTCGACCCAGTCGCCGCCGGCCGTCACCGGGACCGAGTTCCAAGGCATTCGGTGCATCTGCTCCATGACGTCGCGCGCGATGGTCGCCGCCCGACTCTGCTCGTTACCGCTGCTCGCGTCCCGCATGGCGTGGAGCTGCAAGCCGACCAAGCCCAGCAACGCGAAGGCCAGGATGCCCATCGCCGCCACCAGCTCGATCATCGTGAAGCCTCGTCGATCCCGATTCGAGGGCCGCATCAATTCCTCCACTGTCCGCTTCCCGGGTCCCAGAGCTCGACCCGGAGCGAGCCCATGGCGTCGAGCACCACGGCGTAGTCACGCCGGCCGTTGGTGAGGTAGACGGCGCCCCGCCCCGAGGCGAGCGCGCCCAGCTGACAGGCGGGATTCACCGACATCGCGACCGGTACGCCCGTGGGCAGGAACGCCACCCAGTCGGCAGACACCCCGTTGACATCGGTGAAGCTGGTGGCCTGTCCGGTCGCGCCACCCCCGAAGAGTCCGAGCGGATCGGGATCGTCGGGTGCTGCCGCAGCGGCCAGCGTCTTTCCGTAGGCCGCGACGTTCTGTTTGAACTGGACGTCCTCGAGCGGTTGGATGGCCGGATCCCCGCCTCCCATCTGGCAGTCGCCGTTCTGGTCCTCGTGGACGAGGACGGGCACGTTGAGGGCATTGCCGGCGGTGTCGCTCCCGAAGTAGACGACATGCGGGTTGCCGGTGCGGATGGCCTGTGCCCGGGCGAGATGCAGCGAGTCGGCCACCCCGCGAGCGGCCGACTTGAGACGCATGTCCGACGTCACATTGTTGTACGTGGGAGCCAGCAGGCCGACGGCCACGGCGATGATGGCGATCACGACCATCATCTCGATCAACGTGAATCCGACCTGCGACGGCTCGCGGCGTGCCCGCGGATCGATGCCTCGTGTCACCATGGTCGCAGGGAAGAGCAACCCCCGTGCCAGCCGGCGCCGGAGAGACAACCCCTCGGAATCGCTCGGCTCTCGAGAAGCCCGCAGAGCCGGGACCCGCTCTACGTCACGCAGCGTTCTGCGGGATCCCGCAATCCGCTTCGGACTTCTGCCGATCGACTGCCGCCGGGATCCGGAGCACGAACACGGCGCCGCCGAACCCCGAAGTGGTGGCTCCGGCCTCCCCCACCTCGAGGCTCCCCCCGAGATCGCAGGCCGCCATCTGCGCATTGGCGAGACCGAGACCCGTCCCCTCCCCTGGCGCCTTGCTCGTGTAGAAGAGATCGAAGATCCGTTCCCGCAGCTCTTCGGGAACGCCGGGTCCATCGTCTTCGACCCTGCACACGATCATCTCGCGCCCGTCCTCGGCCTCGGACCGCACCGTGACGCGGACGCGACCGCCGTCCCCCGCGCGCACGGCGTCGGCAGCGTTGAGCAGCAGATTCAACAGGATCTGTGAGACCCGGGTGGGCTCGGCCCACGCCCAGCTCGGATCGCCCTGCCGGTCGACTTCGAAGCCCACGTCCCGGAAACGCGTCTGGGCCCGCACGAGTGCGCAGACCTCTCGCGCCGTCGCCTCGACATCGACGGGGGCCGGCGCGCCTCGCGCCGGTGCGGCGAGATCGAGCAGCTGACGCAGCACCCCCCGTACCCGCGAGCCCTCACCCGCCGCCCGTTCGAGATGGCGACGGGTCTCCGCCGCGAGATCCGGATCGCGCAGCGCGAGATCGAGGAAGGCGAGCACCGCTCCCATCGGGTTGCCCACCTCGTGGGCGACCCCGGCCGCGAGCGTACCGACCGCCGCCAACCGTTGGGACCGTTCGAGGCCCGCGCGGGTGTCGCGCAACTCGCGGTTCGTCTGGCGCAGATCGCCGACCGCCTTCTCGAGCGCTCCGGTGCGACGCTCGAGCGACTCGGCCATGTCGTTGAAGCCGACGGCCAGCTCGGCCGTCTCGCGCCCCCCCGCCCCGGCCACCCGCACCCCGAGCTCCCCCTCGTGCATGCCCCCGGCGCCGACGGCCAGCCGATGCAGGGGTGCCAGGACGCTGCGACGGAGC
>CAYYUT010000280.1:0-5429 GCA_964474935.1 uncultured Spirochaetales bacterium | reverse complement strand
CGAGGCCCCGAAGCGGCCTTCGACCACCCGTGCCCCGAGGCGTCGCGCCTCGGCGACCACCGCGGCCACCAGGGGCTCGGCCTGCTCGCCGGGCGCCGCCGGACCGAAGGAGGGCCGCCTTCCCTGGCGCGTGTCTCCGTACAGCGTGAATTGCGACACGATGCCGAGGGTTGCGTCGAGATCCAGGAGCGAACGGTTCATCCGGCCCTGCTCGTCGGCGAAGATCCGCAGATGCACGAGCCGCCGAGCCAGCTCGACCGCGTCGCCCTCGCCGTCTTCCCGTCGCACCCCGACGAGCGCGAGCAGCCCCTCCTCCATCTCGGCGACGCACGCATCGCCGACCCGGACCGCTGCGCCTCGCACCCGCTGCACGACGGCCCTCACGCCGTCTACAACGCCTCCTGATCGGCGAACCGGCCGCGGTAGGTCGCCTCCCCCTCGGTCCGGGTGAGCACGATCTGGCAGACGCGCGTGCCGGCGTGGATCACGAGCGGATGGCCCGCCACATTGCTCATCTCGAGGACCTGCCGGTTGGAGACGCCGGGCTGCACGAAGGCCGAGGTCACGTGGATCATCAGTCCGAGCCGCGCGTAGCGACTGCGCCCCTCGAGGAATCCACACAGATTCGGGGGCAGCGTCACCCGCTCGCGGGTGATGCCGTGGATCGTGGCGCCCGGGCGCAACGGATAGGGCTCGTCGAGGGCGATGCGCCGCGTGTGGAGCCGGTAGTCGGCGTCCTCTCGGATGGCGATCGGCTCGGCTCCGGGCTCGATGACCCGGATCTCGTCGCCGAGCGTCAGATCGATGGAGGCCGGACCGAGTTGATCGTCCTCGAAGGGGTCGATCACGAGGCGACCCGCATCGAGCTCGCGACGGATCGCGTCACGCGTGAGAACCGACATGGGCGACCATGATACCTTACGCGCATGCGTCACCCGTTCTTCGACGTCCCCGTGCCGCACGCCATCGCCCACCGGGGCGCCGGCGGCGAGGCACCCGAGAACACCCTGCCCGCCTTCGAGCTCGCCTGGCGCCAGGGCGTCCAGATCCTCGAGAGCGACGTCCATCCGACCGCCGACGGCGTCGCCGTGCTCCTCCACGACGAGCGTCTCGATCGCACCACCAATGGGAGCGGCCTCGTCACCGAGACCTCGAGCGAGCGGCTCTACGAGCTCGATGCGGGCCATCGCTTCAGCGTCGACGACGGCCAGACGTTTCCGGCGCGCGGCCAGGGCATCCGCGTGCCGACCCTCGCCGAGGCCCTCGAGGCCCTGACCGAGGCCCGCTTCAATCTCGAGATCAAAGCGGGCTCACCGGAGTTCATCGAATCGGTGGTGGAGCTCGTGATGGAGACGGGAGCCGAGGACCGCACGCTCCTCACCGCCGGGGAGGACCCCGTGATGGCCGATCTGCGCCCCGTCCTCGAGCGGACCGGCGCGAAGGTGGCCCAGGGCGCATCGCTCGCCGACGTGGTCGGCTTCGTGCGAGCGGCGAGCGAAGGCGGGACGCCGCCGCCCGAGCCGATGGCGCTCCAGATCCCGGCAGATTTCGGGGGGCGGCCCCTGGTGACCCGCGAGCTGGTCGAGTTCGCTCACGCCCACGACGTGCTCGTGCACGTCTGGACGATCAACGAGCCGGCCGAGATCGAGCGACTCCTCGATCTCGGTGTCGACGGACTGGTCTCGGACTTCCCGCGCAGGGTGATCGATGCGATCGAGCGGCGGGCCGCTGGGTAGCGACGACACCAGCGGCGCGCCGTCTGCGTTCTTCCTGGCCGAGGTCCATCGCCTCGACCCCCATCGTCTCTCGCGCGCGCCCGAGCCGCACGGATCCCCGTCGGGTGCGCTCCACGCGGCCCGGGTGCTCGATCTCGCCAGCGGACGCGGACGCCACAGCCGCCCTCTGCTCACCGCGGGCCATCACGTGGTCGCCATCGATCGAGACCTCGACGCGCTGTGCGAGCTCACCGCGTGGGCGCGGAGCACGGGCCCAACGGGCCGGCTCGCCGCGGTGCGGGCCGACCTCGAGCAGAACCACGCCATCCCGTTCGCCTCGGCGAGCTTCTCGGCCGTGCTGGTCTTCCGCTACCTGCACCGACCGCTCGCCTCCGAGATCGAGCGGCTGCTCGCACCCGGCGGGCTGCTGCTCTACGAGACCTTCACCCATCACCAGAGAGAGCTGCCGGAAGGCCCCAGGAATCCTGCCTTTCTCTTGGAGCCAGACGAGCTCCCGACGCTCTTTCCGGGGCTCAGGGTGCTCGAGTACGCGGAGCTCGTGACCCCGGGGCCACGGCGCGAGGCGCTGGCCCGGATGGTGGCCTGCCGCGATCGCTAGGTCCCTGCTCCTCCCGATCGCCGCCCGGGCCTCCCGCTAGATCCCTGTGTCTCCCCTGTGTCCCCGGATGGCTGCCGGACGTCCGAGGGCCTCGGGGCGCCCGGCGCCCGCAGGCGGTCGAGCGCCCAGCGCGCGTGCTCGGCGACGAGGGGGTCGTCGCTCGCGGCGAGGCGTTCGATCCGGGGCCGGAGCGTCGCATCCCCGGAGTTGCCCGCCGCGACGAGGGCGTTGCGGAGCAGGCCGCGGAACCGGGAGCGTCGGAGCGCCGATCTCCGGGTCGCGTCCCGCCAGGCCGACTCGTCGAGATCGAGGAGCCAGGTGAGGGTCGGTCGCACCCAGGTCGGGTCGGGAGCCATGGCCGCGCGCAGGCCGGCCGCGTCGTCGGGCACGCGACGTCCCCGACGCCGATTCCAGGGACAGACCTCCTGACAGATGTCGCAGCCGAAGACCCAATCGCCGTGCCCCGCGCGCAGCGACTCGGGGATCGCGGCCCGGCTCTCGATCGTCCAGTACGAGATGCAGCGCGTGGCATCGAGCACGTAGGGCTCGGGGAAGGCGTCGGTCGGGCAGGCGTCCAGACAGGCCCGACAGCTTCCGCAGTGGTCGGGCGATCGCTCGTCGCGCGCCAGCGCCGCGTCGGTGAGAATCACGGCCAGGAACAGATACGAGCCGAGCCCGGGATGGATCAGGCAAGTGTTCTTTCCCTGCCAGCCGAGACCGGCCTCGGCAGCGAATACGCGCTCGAGCACCGGGCCGGTGTCGACGTAGCCGCGCGTCTCGATCGGATCGGGCGAGGCGGCTGCGAGGGCGGTCTCGAGCGCCCGCACCCGGTCGATCAGGACGTCGTGGTAGTCGCGGCCTCCCGCGTAGCGCGCCACCCGGCCGGTCGGACCGGACGCGGCGCCGGCCTCGCGCTCGCGCCCGTCGGCCGGGTCGTAGAGCACCGCCAGGGCGAGGACACTCTCGGCGCCGGCGAGCACCCGGCGTGGGTCGCTGCGCTCCGCGACCCGCCGGCCGATCCAGTGCATCTCGCCCGCGAACCCGCGCGCCAGCCAGTGCTCGAGGAAGCCGGTCTCGCGGGTCGGACGAGCCGGGGCCACCCCGGCGAGATCGAATCCCAGGGCATGCGCGAGGGCTTTGGCACGGGATGCATCCAGCCCGGAGCCGGCGCCGGGGGTCGCCGCGGGTCGCTGCTTGGCTCTCAAGGGTTTCTCCCAGGCTGCCGAAACCCACCTGCGGAGGGCCAACACGACGATGACCGACCAGCACCGCGCCCGCCATCCCGGGGGCAGCCGGCAGGCTGCCTCCCGCGCCAACCCGCGGGTGGGGGCCGACATCCCGGTCGATCTGTACGCGGGAGACTTTCCCGGCGCCCTCCCGGGCCGCGCCCGCGACGTCGGGATCGGCGGGCTGTGCATCGCCACCGCCTCGCCCTTCGCCTTCAAGTCGGTGCACCGCGTGCGGCTCTTTCTGCCGGGGACCCATCTCGACGTCGAGGCCGAGGGCCGCTGGCAGCGAAACGCGAGCGGCGAGGACATGGTCCTCACGGGCGTGGCCTTCGTCCGGCCGCCGCCCGAGATCGTGAACCTCCTCTGGGACCTCGTCCTCGAGAGCGCCAAGCAGCTTGCCCGATTCCTCCATGCCGGGAGCGATCTCTCCGACCTCGGGCTCGACGAGGCGATGGGACTGGCGCAGCTGACCCGCTACCGCGAGGTGCCCCGGGGCCGACTCGTGTATCGCGAAGACCGCATCGAGGCTGGCGAAGACTCCTTCTTCGTGGTCGCTCGGGGCGCGATCGTGCTCGAGGCGCGGGTGCGTGGCGCACGCAACGTGCCCTTCGACCGTCTCGGCGTGGGCGCGCTCTTCGGAGGGCTTCCGCTCCTCGCCGACGTGCCGCCGAGCGAGACGGCCGTGGCCGACCAGGACTCGCGTCTGCTCGAGATCGACCGCCAGGCCTACGAACACCTGGCGACGGTGAAGCCCCGGGTGGCGCAGCGCCTCGCCTACCTGGCCTCGCGCGCGGGCGCCCGCCGCGCCCGCGAGCTCCTGCTGCGGGCGCGCAACGAGCTCTAGCCCCCCACCCCACCGACTTCGGCGGCCCATCCGATGCGATACCCTCGGGCCTCGTGCCTGCGCGAGGTCGCTCCGGATGATCCCCTACTTCGAGCAGCCGTCGGTCGAGATCCTCGGGCGCACGATCCATGCCTTCCAGGTGCTGGTCTGCCTGGCCGTGATCGTGGGCTTCGAGATCACCGTGCGTCGCGCACCCCGGGTGGGTCTCGACCGCGATCGCACGGCCAGCCTGGTGGCCTGGACGATCGTGATCGGGTTCGTCGGCTCGCATCTCTTCGACGTCCTCATCTACTACCCGGAACGCCTGCGCCACGACCCCCACGAGCACTTCAAGGTCTCGAGGAGCATGTCCTCGTTCGGAGGCATCCTGGGCGGACTCGCGGGAGGGAGCTTCGTGATGTGGCGACGCGGGCTCGACCGCACCGAGATCCTCCGCGAGATCGACAACGTCGCATTCGCCTTCCCCTTCGCCTGGGTCTTCGGGCGACTCGGCTGCGCCCTGGCCCACGACCATCTCGGGATCCGCTCCGACCACTTCCTCGCCGTCCGCTTCCCCGGCGGCTCGGCGTTCGACCTCGGGCTGCTCGAGTTCCTGTTCATCGTGCCCGTCGCGATCCTCTGGTTCGGGCTCGACCGCTCGCGGCGCTGGCCGCCCGGATTCTTCGTCGGACTCTTCTTCGCGCTCTACGGGCCCGTGCGCTTCGGGCTCGACACCCTGCGCGTGGCCGACGCGCGCTACCTCGGGTGGACCCCGGGCCAGTACGCGTCGCTGGGGGTGGCCGCGCTCGGCGCGGCGCTCCTGGCGGCCTCCCTGCGCGGGCGCCTCGGCGAACCGGCCCCAGCGCTCGCCCGCTGACGACGACCACCGGCGGATCCCGGCAGGCACCCGCTATGGAGGGAACATGTCACGTCTGAGCTTTCCGGAAGGCTTCCTGTGGGGCGCGGCCACGGCGTCCTACCAGATCGAGGGGGCCTGGGACCAAGACGGCAAGGGCGAATCGATCTGGGACCGCTTCGCGCAC
>CAYYUT010000279.1:0-5436 GCA_964474935.1 uncultured Spirochaetales bacterium | reverse complement strand
GTTCAAGGCGCTCCTCGAGTCGGAGGGCGTCGGGCTCGAGTTCAAGGACGACGGCGTGCGAGCGATCGCCGAGGTCTCGGCGCTGGTGAACGCGCGCACCGACGACATCGGCGCGCGTCGGCTCCCCACCGTTCTCGAACGGCTCCTCGAGGACATCAGCTTCGACGCCCCCGACCTCGGGTCGACCTCGATCGTGATCGACGAAGCGCTGGTGCACGAACGTCTCGATGCCCTGGCGGGTGACGAAGACCTGTCCCGCTTCATCCTCTGATGGTTCGGGTGCTCCTCGTCGATCGACGCGAGCTGCACCGGGCGGCCTTCGGCGACGTCCTCGGCCCGGACGATCTGGTCTTCGCGGGCTCGCACGAAGAGGCCGTCGAGCAGGTCTCGCGGGACGGCTCGATCGGCGTGGTGGTGGTGGACGTCGCCGACGCCGGCCCGGATCTCGCCGTCGGCGTCCGTGCGCTGGTCGCGGCGCGCGAGGCCCTGAAGGTGCTCCTCGTGGCCGGGCGCGCCGACGCCGACCGGGTGCTCGCGGCCCTCCGGGCCGGGGCCTGGGACTATCTCGCGAAGCCGCTCCACGACGAAGAGCTGCGCATCGTGGCGGGCCGCGCCGTCGAGAGCTTCTCGCACCAGCGCGAGGCGAGGGGCCTCGCGCAGGCCCTCGTGCGACTCGACGAGACGCTCGGGGCGCCGGCAGCCGTGGAGCCCGGCGACGAGGGGCCAGACGCCGCGGTCGCGCGCGTGGCGCACACACTCGCGTCCGACCGGGTCTCGCTGCTTCGATGGGACGAGGCCTGCGAGGGGCTGCGCGTGGTGGCGCACCACGGCCCCGCACTCCCGGACGAGGCCCTCGGAGGGCCGTCTCCGGCAGACGGACCCGCGACGAAGGCCTTCCGCGAGGGTCCGATCCTGGTGCGCGATCTGCGAAGGGACGCTCGCTTCGCGGGCCGCGCGCCGAGCGGTCGCTACGCCTCGACGTCGTTCCTGATCGTGCCGTTCGGTGCGAGCGAAGCGGCGCGTAGCGAGCCCACCGGCGTGGTCTGCGTCACCGACAAGCAGGATCGGTCCGGCTTCGGACCGGGCGACCAGGCCGCACTCCAGATCCTGGCACGGGCCATCGCCCGTTCGCTCGACTCGGGCTCCGCGGCGGTCCGGCCCCCGGAGGTCCACAGCGAGGCGACGTACCCGGCCGAGGCGCCCGACGCGCCGCTCGCCGAACTCGCACGGCGGGTCTGCGACGCGGTGAGCGAGGAGCTCGAGCCTCACGCCCTGGTCCAGGCGATCCTCCGGCCGGTGGAAGAGGTGCTCGTCGCAGCACCCGTCGCGCTCTATCTCCGGGACCCCGAACGTCCGGTGCTGCGCCTCGAGGGCCAGCGGGATGGCGGCTGTCGCTGCGATCGGCAGGAGCTTCCGCTCGGTCGAGGCATCACCGGTGCGGTGTTCGCGACGGGCGCGCTCGCCTC
Source organism: uncultured Spirochaetales bacterium (assembly GCA_964474935.1). GTDB lineage: Bacteria > Myxococcota_A > UBA9160 > UBA9160 > JAFDDA01 > CAYYUT01. The sequence continues at coordinate 3,970 of CAYYUT010000279.1, read as the reverse complement.
CACCGCGTCGCCCGAGGCCGATCCACGCTTCGACCCCGAGGTCGACACGCCGCTGGGCGGCGATCGCGCGCCACTGCTCTGTGTACCGATCCGGTTCCGGGGTCGGCCGATCGGTGTCTTCCGTGGGTTCGCGTTGGCGCCCGACGCGCCGATCTCGATGCGGGCCGGCGAGCTGCTCGGAGGCGTGCTGTCGGCAGCCATGCGCAGCGTTCTTCTGTACCGTAGCCTGCTCGAACGAATCGAGGAGCGGGCCCATACGCGCCGCGCAGCCTGGCAGGCGCGAAGCGTGCGGAGTCCGTGATCGGCCCGATGCGCGGCGCTCCGAACGCCTCGCCGACCCCGGCCGGCCCGGAGAGACCGCCATGAAGCAGTGGATCGACAAGGCCGAAGTCCTGATCGAGGCATTGCCCTACATCCGGCGCTTCTTCGACAAGACGGTGGTCATCAAGTACGGCGGTGCCGCGATGGTGGACGCCTCGCTCCGCCAGTCGTTCGCGGTCGACGTGGTGCTGCTCAAGTACATCGGTCTGCGGCCGGTGATCGTGCACGGTGGAGGCCCTCAGATCGGTGCGACCCTCGAGCGGCTCGGGAAGCCCTCGACCTTCGTCGACGGGATGAGGGTGACCGACGACGAGACCATGGAGGTGGTCGAGATGGTGCTCGGCGGCCGGGTGAACCAGTCGATCGTCGAGCTGGTGCAGCAGGGCGGGGGCCGCGCGATCGGGCGCACCGGCATGGACGGCACGATTATCGGGGTGCGCCGCCGCACGGCGGCGGGACGCGACCTCGGGCGCGTGGGCGAGGTGGTCGAGGTCGACCCGAGCGTCATCGAGTCGGTGACGCGGGACGGCTTCATCCCCGTGGTGGCGCCGATCGGGCTCGACGCCGATGGCCAGAGCCACAACGTGAACGCCGACGAGGCCGCCGGGGCGGTCGCCCGCGCTCTCGCGGCCGAGAAGCTGCTACTCCTCACCGACGTCGAGGGCATTCGCGACGCCGGTGGCCGACTTCTCAGCGAAGTGACGTCCAGCGAAGTGCGCAAGCACATCGACGAGGGGACGATCGAGGGAGGCATGATTCCGAAGGCCCTGTGTTGCGTCGACGCCCTCCGCGGCGGCGTCTCGCGCACCCACATCGTCGATGGGCGCATTCTGCATGCGGTCCTGCTCGAGATCTTCACGGACCACGGCGTCGGGACCCTGATCACCCGATGAGTGCTCCGAAAGACTTCCTGACCGTCGCAGACTGGCCGCGACACGAGCTGGAACGGATGCTCGCGCGCGCGCACGAACTCAAGGACCTGGCCAAACGCGGCGAGCCACCGCGCACGCTCGAAGGCCACAACCTGGCGCTCTACTTCGAGAAGCCGTCGCTGCGGACCCATCTGACCTTCGAGGCCGGAATGGTGCAGCTCGGTGGGAACGCGATCCTGATGCGGCCCGAGCAGGTCGGGATCGGTACGCGTGAGAGCGCGGCCGACGTGGCCCGATCGCTCTCGCGCTGGGTCGACGCACTGGCGGCGCGGACCTTCTCGCATGATCTGGTCGTCGAGATTGCACGACACGCGAGCATCCCGGTGATCAACGCGCTCACCGACGAGGCCCATCCCTGCCAGGCCATGGCCGACCTCCAGACGATGGCCGAGCATGTCGAGCTCGATCGCGCCGTGCTGGCCTACGTGGGCGATGGCAACAACGTCGCGAACTCGCTCTTGCTCGCTTGCGCGTGCCTCGGCGTCGAGCTCCGGCTGGCGACGCCCGAGGCCTATCAGCCGGCGCGCCGGGTGCGCGAGCAGGCGGACGCCCTCGCCCGCGAGAGCGGTGCCCGGATCTCGTGGAGCGCAGATCCGGTCGCGGCCGTGCGCGGCGCCGGCTTCGTGTACACCGACACCTGGGTGAGCATGGGGCAGGAGGACGAGGGCGCCGAGCGTCACGCGATCTTCGCGCCCTATCAGGTGAACTCCCGTCTGCTTTCCCACGCACCCGAGGCCTGGGTGATGCACTGCATGCCCGCCCATCGCGGCTCCGAGATCACCGACGAGGTGATGGACGGTCCCCGCAGCCTGGTCTTCGATCAGGCCGAGAATCGCCTGCATGCCCAGAAGGCGATCCTCGAGCGACTGATGCGGCCCGGCCGCTGACCGCCCCGACCGAAGTCCCGGACCCGGCTCAGCTTTGCCCGCGAACCCGCCGATACCCACGGTTCGGGAGTGGTGCACCCGCGCCTTGGGCGGGGAGGTCGATCCAGATGGGCGAGAAGGGCGAGGACGCCTCCGAGATGGCGACAGCGATTCCGGAGATCGATCCGTCCTGCGACCTGACGGCCCTGTCGCTCGGCCCCGACGAGGGATTCCTGCTCTCGCGGATCGACGGGCAGACGAGCTGGGGGCTGCTCCGGGAGCTGGCCGGCATGGAGCCCGCCCAGGTGGATGCCCGGCTCTTCCGGTGGCTCGAGAGCGGCGTGATCCGCGTCCCAGGGCGCCAGATCGTGTCGTACGGAGACGGCTCTCGGGCTCGGGACGAGCACGCCGACGAGATCGACGAGAGCCTCGACATCCCGGTGGAGCGGCAGCGCGAGATCCTCGAATTCGAGGCCTGCCTCGGGCGCTCCTATCACGAGATCCTCGGGGTGCCGCGCGGCGCCGACACCCGGGCGATCAAGCGCGCCTACTTCGGTCTCTCGAAACGCTTCCATCCCGACCAGTATTTCCGACGTCGGGTCGGCGGCTATCTCGAAAGGGTCGAACGGATCTTCCGCCGGGTGGTCGAGGCCTACGAGCTCCTCGCCGATCCCGCCACCCGCGCCGAGTGCGAGCGTTCGATGGGTCGGAGCGAGCCGAAGGGCTCGGATGGCACGCGCCGCAGACGCTTCGAGAATCCCTTCGCGCTGCTCCCGCGGATCGTTCGGGAGCGCAAGCGCAAGGCCGCCCAGTACTTCGATCTCGGGCAGCAGGCCCTGGCCGAGGAGTACTTCGCGGACGCCGCGGCCCATCTCCGTCTGGCGATCGCCTACGACCCTTGGAACGACTCCTACAAGGGCCCCTTCCTCGAGGCCCAGAAGATCGCTAACGAGGAGCGGGCCGACCGGCTGCTCAAGGAGGCCGCCAGCGCCTACGACCTCGGGCACTACGAGCCCGCGCTGAGCGCGTACGAAGAGGCCCTGCACCTGCGGCCCTACCACGCGGATGCCAACCATCGCGCCGCCCTGCTCGCCTGGAAGGTGTCGGGAGATCTGAGGCGCGCCAAGGAATATGCCGCCCGGGCCTGCGAGGTGGAGCCCGAGTCGGTGTCGTATCGCAAGACCCTCGCCCGCATCTACGCCACCGCCGGACTGCTCGCGAACGCACGTCGCGAGTTCGAGCAGATCCTGGAGCACGCGCCGGGCGATGCAGAGACGCGGGTAGAGCTGAAGGATCTGAAGCGGCGCGCCGGCGGTGGTGGCCTGTTCGGAGGAGGCGTATGAGTCGAATCATCGGTATCGATCTCGGCACGACCAACTCGTGCGTGGCGATCGTGGAGAACGGCCAGCCCACCGTGATCTCCAATTCGGGCGGGTACAAGACCACACCCTCCATGTTCGCGATCTCCGAAGATGGGAAGCGGCTGGTCGGCCACCTGGCCAAGCGCCAGGCCATCACGAATCCGACGGGAACGGTGGCCGGCGTGAAGCGGCTGATCGGTCGCCGCTTCGACGCGGCCGAGGTCCAACGGATCGGCGAGACCATCGCGTTCGAGTTCGTGAAGGGCCCGACGGACGACGTGCGGGTCCGCCTCGCCGACAAGACCCTCTCGTGCCCCGAGATCTCGGCGCTCATCCTGCGAGAGATGAAACGCGTGGCGCAGGAGTACGTGGGCGAGCCGATCGAGGAGGCGGTGATCACCGTCCCGGCCTACTTCAACGACAGTCAGCGGCAGAGCACCAAGGACGCCGGCAAGATCGCCGGCCTCGAGGTGCTGCGCATCATCAACGA
>CAYYUT010000278.1:0-5440 GCA_964474935.1 uncultured Spirochaetales bacterium | reverse complement strand
GGCCCGTGATCGCGGGATTCCCGAGCAGGGTGCGGCGCCTCTTCTGGATGGGCGAGCTGCTCCAGAGGTGCAGCGGGGCCGAGAGCCGACTGCGGCGCATGTGGCCCACCGAGCCGATCCGCCGGGTGAAGCAGGAGCTCGCCATCCACTTCCCGCTCGCGTCGAGCGCGGTGCTGCTGCACAAGATCTTCGAGCGGCACCCCGACGTGCCCCGCCTCCTCACCGGGCTCCTCGTCTACTTCCCCTTCCTCGAGGCCCGCAACCGCTACGGCGTGCTCACAGCCCTGGTGCGACGCGACGACCTCGCGGGCGTCGCGCGGCAGCTCGTCGCCCAGCTCCGCTTCCCGCTGGTTCGTTGGGGGGTGTCGTCCTTCCAGTCGTACCTGCTCGGCCGGCTCCCCGAAGGCAGCTTCGAGCGGGTGATGCGGTACTACCGGGGCCAGGTGGACGTGCTGATCAGCAATCTCCCGATCGGAACCACCCCAGCTTTCATCGGCGGCGTGCCGACCCGGATCCACTGTCACCCGTGGAGCCTGGCGGCGCCGTACTACTGCCTGCTCGCCGGAACGCGCGACGACGTGCACGTCTCGATCAGCTCGCGCTTCGACGAAGCCGACGACTTCCTGGCCTCACCCGAACCGGCCTGACGCGTCGGGCGCGCCCGGCGTGCGCTCACGAGAAGAGCACGTCGTGGGCGTAGCGGGTGTCGACGTACTCCTTCACCAGCACGATCCGGCCGTCCCGGAGCCGGAAGGCGAAGTGGTAGTGGTTGCGGTAGTCGCGGCCCTTGGCGGTCTTCGCCTCGAGCACGAACTGCACGCAGACCCAGTCGTCCTCGGCCACCATCTGCTCGATCTCGATCGTCATGGGATCGGTCTGTGAATAGAGTCCGACGCCGCTGCCCATGAACTCGAGCACCCGGGCCTTGCCCTCGTAGAGCCCGGCCATGTCGGAGCCGGGCGGGACCCACCAGGCCACGTCGTCGGCCAGTAGGTCGGGCATCGTCGGGTCGCCCGTGCTCATCTTGTGGAAGTAGTCCTGGATCGTCTGTTTGTTCGAGGCGGCAGACATGGGGTCTCCTCAGGCGGGCCTGGGCCGGATGGCGCCGAGCCGTTGTCGGATCTCGCGCACCGGACCGAGCGGATCGCGCGGGCTCCAGGGCGTCTCGATCTCGAGACAGGGTGCGCCGCCGAGGCCCGAACCCGACTCCGGCTCGGGCTCGAGCCCGAGCGCGACCATCGTGCGACGGACCGGGCCGGCTGCCGCAGCGGCCGGGGCGGACTCACGCAGGACGACGGCTGCGGCCACCCGCTCGGGCGCCACCGCCACGAGCGCACGCGCGAGCAGCGCGCCCTGGCCGAGCCCCACGACAAGGGCCCGCGTGCCATGGTGCGCACCGGCGCGCTCCAGGTGGAGCGCGGCCTGCGCGAGGCTGTCGCCGAAGCTGGCCGGCTCGACCTGGCCGTCCGCCGTCTCGCGGAACCAGAGATAGCCGCCGTAGGTGCCCGCCGGCGCAGCGCCCGAGGCGAGTGCGTTCCGGGGTCGCGGCCCCTGGAGCGCGAGCCCGTCGAAGTGGGGACGAATCGCCTGGCACAGCGGAACGAGCTGGAGGGCACCGCCGCCCGCTCCGTGAAGGGCGAGACAGTGGCCGGGCGCCCTCGGCCCCTCCGCGCCGCGCCACGCGTGGTAGGCGAGGGCCGGACGGGTGGACGGGGCGGGGGCTACGTCCACGGCTTCTCGGGAGCCGCGGCGGCCGAACGACCCGCCAGATAGCCGAAGGTCACGGCGGGTCCTAGGGTGCCCCCCCCGCCGTAGTAGTAGCGACCGGTCGGCGCCGCGACGCAGTTGCCCGCGCCGAAGAGCCCCGGGACGGGCTGGCCATCGGCCCGCAGCACGGCGCCGCTCGAGTTCACCACGGGCCCGCCATTCGTGTCGAGCGTGCCGCTCGCCAGGATGATCGCGAAGTAGGGTCCGCTCGCGGCGAGCGGATGCATCGTCGGATTCGGGCCTTCGTTGGGGGCCCATTTCGTGCCGGAGTTCGGGTACGACCAGATGCGCGAGTGCCACATGCGGTCGTAGCGGAGCCGGCCGCGCCCGAAGTCCTCGTCGACCCCGGAGCGAGCGAAGCCGCCGAACCGGGCCGCCGTCTGCTGGAGCCCGGCCGCGAACTCGGGAGCGAGTCGCACGTGGCCGGTCTCGGAGGCCAGCTCGTCGAGCCGGGCACCGAGGGCCGAGGCCAGACCGTCGAGGCTGTCGCCGCGAACCACGTAGGGCGCCTGGGTGCCGGGCGGCGGCAGCGGATAGCGACCGGCGAAGAGCTCGGCGCTGCGCTGGTCGTAGACCATGAAGAGCAGGCGGTTCGGCCATTCGTGACGAACCGGATCCCAATGGAAGTGGACCCGCGTGCGCTCGTTGTAGTTGCTCTTCTCGTTGACCACCCGGCGGCCGAACCGGTTCACCAGGAACATGCTGTCGCCCGGTGGCATGAACACGTCGTCGGGCGTCATCGAGAACTGGCTCGCTTGTTCGAACACCACCTGAGCGCGCCAGGCGCTCTGCATGTGTCCGAGCTTCGCGCCGACGGCCGTGGCCGCGTACACGAAGTCGCCTTCGTTCGAGGCCGCTGCGCAGCCGCCGTACACCGGCCCGGGCTGGTAGCTCCGGATGAGCTCGGGGTTGTGCGTGAACCCTCCGCTCGCGACGACCACCCCGCGACGCGCCCGGATCCGTTTCACGCCTCCATCGGGAAGCCGGACCCGGATGCCCACGACATCGCCCCCGCGGTTCCGGAGGAGACCGGTCATGCGGTGCTTCAGGTGGACCGGGATCTCGCGCTCCGCGAGGGCCGCCTGGAGCTGGCGGGCCATCTCGTCGCCGAGGCCGAAGGAGCCATCCGGCTTGCGGGGCCACAGGCGGCGATCGATGGGCTCCGCGTCGGAGGTCTCGGTGTCGAAGTAGTCGGGCAGCTTCCCGAAGGGCTTCCAGGCCGGCTGCGACACGAGGGCGCCCATCGCGTCGAGGGCATCGACCGCCAGCGAGGCGTTCTCGTAGAACGCGACCAGCAGCTCGTACTCGAGGGCCGGGAGTCCGAGCCTCGGCTCGGCCGGGTCGAAGAGGTCGGGATACGAATGGCGCGCCATCCGCGTCAGCAGCTCGCCCCGCGATTCCTGGCTGCCGGTCTCGCGCAGGAACCGGTTGTTCGGGATCCAGTAGACGCCCCCCGACTTGGCCGTCGTCCCGCCCAGGATCGGGGCCTTCTCGTAGAGCGCCACGCGCGCGCCGGCGGCATGGGCGAAGAGCGCGGCCACCGGGCCCGCGCAACCTCCACCCACCACGGCGACGTCGACATCGTCGTCGGGTTCGCTCGCCGGCTCGGGTGTCTCGACGGCAGGTGCGCACGCGAGCGCTCCCGCCGCGGAGGCCGCTCCGGCCATCGCAAGGAAGCTCCGCCGCGACACACCTGCCGCGGGTCGCTTCGGCAGCGGGTCGGGCCGTTCGGCCGGGCTCTCATCGGTATCGGAAGGGTCGGGCGTGTCCTGCGGCTTCATGCGGGCCGGAGCTTAGCGGGCGGCGGCCGTCTCCCACCACGGATGGCTGTAGAACTGCCGCACCCAGCGGCGGTAGTCGCCCAGCGCACCCTCGGCCTCGCACAGCGTGGGACGAATCTGGAAGCGCTTGTTCTCCCAGACGGCGAAGTCCTGCTCGATGGCCAGGCACTGGTCGTCCATGTAGGCCTTCAGCATCTGGCGGGTTTCGTCTTCGCTGCGCCCATCGTTGCGTCCGATGATCCCGGTGCGGAAGTGGGTCGTCTCCCCATCCACCGGGGTCAGGCCCGTCACGACCAGCGTCGAGAACATCCCGTCGTAGCGCACGAGCGAGAATCCGAGCCCCCAGTTCTGGGCGTGGATCGAGAAATCATCGCGCACGTCCATCGTCGAGACCGTCTTGCTGGTGGTGATGTTCCAATGGAACATCGGGCCTTCGAACTTCTGGCTCGTCTCGCCGGGCACGTCCATGCCGTGCACCGTCTGGAAGTGATGCCAGTCGACGGCGTTCTCCATGATCTCCTGGGGATGGGTCTTCACCGTCCACGCGTACTTCTCGTAGGAACGCGTCCAATCGTCGTTCGCCCATTCGGGAAGCTCGGGGATCTCGTAGCTGGGCGGCTTGCCCTCGGCGTGGTGCCACACGAAGATCATCCCGTTCACCTCGCGCACGGGCCAGGCGTGCACGCGCGCCTTCGGCGGGATCTTGCTGGCGTAGGGCACGTCGACGCAAGCGCCGTCGCCATCGTATCGCCAGGCGTGGAACGGGCAGCGGATGGTGTTGCCGACCACCTGCCCCCCCACCGCGAGGTGCGCGCCCAGATGGGCGCAGTAGGCGTCGAGGATCCGGGCCTGGCCGTCCTCGCCCCGGAAGGCCACCAGCTCGCGACCGAGATAGTGGAGCCGCTCGACGGCCCCCACCGCGAGGTCGTCGGAATAGAGCATGAAGAACCAGCTGTTCGGGATGCCGAAGGGGAAGCGGGGCATGGCGGGACCTCCCGACGTCGACGACCGTCCGGAGCCACCCATCGGGTGGCGGGCATGCGGAGCGACCGCGTGCGGTGTGCCGGATGGTTGACAGGCGACACCGAATTAGAACATGTTTCACCTGCACTGACAACCGCGCGCGGACGCGGAAACGGTTCGGTGTCGGGCCCGCCCGACGCTCCCTGCGCGATCCGGCACGGCGAGCCGCCGAAGACCGTAGGCCGTAGGTCGAAGGTCGGAGGCCGTAGGTCGAAGGCCGAAGGTCGTAGGTCGAAGGCCGAAGGTCGGAGGTCGTAGGCCTAAGGTCGGAGGTCGTAGGTCGTAGGTCGTAGGATGGACGCGGCCGGCGCGTGCGCCCGCGCACGCCGGGCGCACCGCGCACGGGAATCGGCCTCGCCGTCGCTTGCGTTCGGGCTCGCCCGGCGCCCGGTCGCCACGCCTCGGGAGATAGATGCACGACCGCCTCCCGGACCGGGACGCGGTGCTCACCGGGGCCGGCTCGGGCATCGGGCGGGCCATGGCGCTGCGCTTCGCCGCCGAGGGCGCGGCCGTGGCCGTGAACGACGTACTCGCCGAGCGCGCCGAGCAGGTGGCGAAGGAGATCATCGAGGCCGGGGGCCGCGCCGTGGCGATCGGCGGTGACGTCGGGGAATCGGCCGACGTGGACGCGCTCGCCGCGCAGGCCCGCGACGCCTTCGGCCGCGTCGACGTCTGGGTGAACAACGCCGCCTCGCCGCTCCCGGGCCTGCTCGCCGACACCGACGACGAGGTCTGGCGACAGGTGCACCGGGTGACGCTCGACGGCACCTTTCGGGGCATCCGGGCTGCGCTCGCGGCCATGCGCGGCCAGCCGCGCGGCTCGATCATCAGCATCGCATCGGGGGCGGGCCTCCGGGGCCAGGTCGGGC
>CAYYUT010000277.1:0-5461 GCA_964474935.1 uncultured Spirochaetales bacterium | reverse complement strand
GCCGCCGAAGGCGAGGCGCGCTTCATGGGTCGCGGTCAGGCTTTCGATCATGCGCCTCTGATGCGACGGGTTCTTGTGGAAGACGTCGATATTGGCGCCGAGCAGGTTCGCAGCGTCGAAATTGGGCAGTTCGACTTGGATCTCGCCGAACCCCATGGTCCATTCGCTCGGAGACTCTTCGCTCACTCGCGACACCAGGTCGAAGCGGAGCAATGCGGCGGCCCCAACGAGCTCGAAGCTTCCGGCTGCCGAGAGTTCGAGAAGGAACCCGGCCGGGTCGAACACATCCGTCCCCGAGGCGCTCGGGAGACACGCCTCCCCGGTGCCGTCGCTCCTCCGGGTGACGCATCGGCCTCGTACCTCGCCGATCGAGGGCACGGGCGGCGCCCCGAGCTGCGCCGACGTCCAAGGCACCGCCTCGAGCGGGACGTCAGTACGAGGGCCTGAGCGGGGGTGTGGCGAGGACGGTCACGAGCCCGATTGCCAGGAGATTCAGTCGGATCATCGAATGGGTTCCCTCGTCGATCTCGGGAGAAGCATCCTCGCGGCGATCGACCCGGAGTGGGCATGTCGAACAGGCGAGCAGGAGGAACGACGTTGCCATCATGAGAGCCGTGGGACACACGCGACGCGGGGTCGGTTCTACGACAGGTTCACGGGCGGGATCATCGGGAGCGTGAGCGTTGTCGTCGGGGTTGGGTGGCGATCAACGCTCGAATGTGTTGGCGCGTCCTGCTCCTCGCCGGGGCGACAGGCTCCGGCCTGTCCGTCCCGGCCATCTCCTCCAGCGCGCAGGCCAGCGCCACTCCCGAATGCCGTCGCGATCGAGCGTCGGGCCGGCCCGAGCATGGGGGTGAATTCCTATACGACCCGTACGGGCCCGCCGCCGTGCGAGGCGCGCCGGCGCGCGCAGGCGAGGCCCGAGAAGACGAGCGCGATCAGCAGTCCGGTCCCCGGCTCGGGCACCGAGTACCCGAGATCGGAGGTGATGGCGTAGCCGGTCGGGAGGTCGAAGCTCAGGGTCGCCGTGTTCGTGAAGTCGACCGTGGTGCTCCCTGAGAAGTTGGCGCTCGCATTGGCCCGGGTCCAGTAGACCAGCTCGAACGGTGTTCCCGTGGTGACGACGAAGGTGTGGACGGCCTCGAGATCGACGGGGATCACCGAGCCGGACTGGTTGATCACGTTCCCGAAGTTGGTGTTGTCCTGGGCGACGACGCCGCTGCCCACGCAACCACCCAGGGTGCTGTCCCAGGCCTGCGGACCGAATCCGAATGCCGCGAAAACGTCCGGCCCGTTGGCCAGGCCCGTATCGATCTGGACCGTGGCCTCGACCGCCAGCCGCGCTGTGATCGAAACGACCTCGCCGACCAGCGGGCCTGCGACGGTGAAGGTATCGCGCGTCGCGAGTTGGATGTTCGCGGGATTCGAAGACTGCGCATCCACCACCGTCTGGATCGAGCCCGACAGCGGGCCCGCCGCTGGATTCGCCATCCCAGAGGCGTTCACGAGGTCGTGGCCCCCGCTCGCATAGTCGGCGAGGGGGAGAAAGCTGGTCGCCTCACCGCAGACCGGGCCGTCCTCGGCGGGGCTGCAGCCGGCCCCGTCCGAGACCCGGATGACCGAGTTCTCGCCGCCGAGCAATCCGAAAGGAAGGGCACTGGCCGTACGAGGGCTCGACACGAGTCCGAGACCGAGCGCCGACAGCGTCTGAACCCAGGGGTGAGATCGCCGGCGAGAGTCTGCACGCCCGCCGGCGCGATGCCGTCCGAGGGTGGATTCGTCGGACGCACCTGTGTCCGGTCGGGCCGAGCCCCGTGCATCGATGGACGATTCAGCCCTTGCTGTGCGCCGCATCGCTCCCCTCCCAGATCCGAGTGCGGCCGCCGGTCGGACGGGCCCGATCGCGGGTGCGGCGGGCTCTTCGCTCGAACCGGAGCGGCGGCGTGACAAACCAGTTCCCGCCGCCTTTGGACCACGGCGAGCCGGTCCCTGACAATCGAAATGGCAGCCTGCGCTCGGGTTCGGGGGGGCGGCGCGACATCCGTCCCCCGGGGCAGTAGACGAGACGCCTCGGGCGCGCCGGAATGCTGGTAGGCTGGGACGATGCTTCGCTGTCTGTCGCGTCCGACGCTCCTCGTGCTGCTCGCCGGGTTTCTGGTGGCGTGCCAGGAGCCCCACACCCACTTCATCACCGACGCGCAGGGCCGGGCGCTCGTGCTGCACGGCACGAACCTCAGCAGCTACTCGAAGAACGATCCGCAGCGGCTCCCGAGCTGGCTGACCCGCGACGATGCGCTCCGCCTGTCGCGCGACTGGAACTTCAATCTGGTGCGGTTCCTGATCTTCTGGGACGCCATCGAGCCCGAGCCGGGCGAGATCGACGGCGACTATCTCGACGCGGTCGCCGGCTACCTCGACTGGCTCCACGAGGCCGGGGTCCGGGTCGTGCTCGACATGCACCAGGACGTGTACTCGCGGGTCTTCTGCTGTGACGGCGCGCCCGCCTGGGCCGTGCGCGACGACGGTCTCCCGTTCCAACAGCAGTCGACCTGGTTCCTGAACTACTTCCAGCCGGCCGTGGTGCGGGCCTGGGACAACTTCTGGGACGCCGACGGACCCCACGCCGATCTGCAGCAGCACTTCACCGCAGCCTGGGCGGCAGTGGCGGCGCGGCTCGGCTCGCACCCGGCGGTGCTCGGGTACGACGTCCTGAACGAGCCCTATCCCGGCACTCCCTTCGATCTGATCAACTCGCCGGTGGGACCGATGCCGGCGTTCGAACGCGACGTGTTCGCGACCTTCTACCAGCGCGTGATCGCCGCCATCCGCGCCGAGGACGACGAGGGCTGGATCTTCTTCGAGCCCACCTACGGGATCCCGGCCGCGGGACAGCGGAGCTTCCTGCCGCGGCTCGACGATCCGCGCGAGGGCGAGCGCCGGCTCGCCTACTTCCCGCACCTGTACTCGCTCGGGCTCGAGGCCGGGAGCGACTACGACCCCACGCGCGACACGACGGTCGCGCGCTGGGAGGTGGAACGCATGACCGACCGCGAACGCCACGCCACCCCGATCCTGCTCGGCGAGTTCGGGGTGACCGACGCGGTCGGGAAGGGCGACCGCTTCCTGGCGGAGGTGCTCGCGATGGCCGACCGGGTGACCAGCGGCTGGACGGTCTGGGACTACGAGCCGAGCAGCGGCGGCTACAGCTTCATCGACGCCGCGAAGAACGAGAAGACCGTGAAGGCCGACATATTGGTGCGGGTCTACCCGCGCGCCGTCGCGGGGCATCCCGTGTTCTACCGGTACGAGCCTGAGACACGGGTCTTCCTGCTCGTGTTCGAGGACCGCGCCGGCGTCACCGGGCCGACCGAGATCTCGGTACCGGTCCGGCGTCACTATCCCGAAGGCTTCGAGGTCGAGTGCTCCGACGCGGATGGGAGCTGGTCGAGCACCTGGGACGCGACGAACGAGGTGCTGAGCGTCGACACGAGCCCGACCCACGCGCGCCACTGGATCCAGATCTCGCCAAAGCGCTAGTGGGCGGGGAGGCGCCCCTCGGGGCGCGGCTGGGACGCTAGGGACCGACCGCGACGGCTGCTCGGTAGCTGGCGCGTGCCTTGTGATAGTCGGCCAGGGTCGAGATCAGCGCGCGCTCGGCGTCGGCGGCCTGCAGCTCCCGGATGTTCACGTCGATCAGGTTGCTGTTCCCGAGCGAGAGCTTGCGCTCCTCGGCGCGCTGGAGCTCGCGCGCCAGCTCGAGGTTGCGGCGGGCCGCCTGGGCCTGCGCGAAGGCGGCTTCGAGGGCGGCGCTGGCCCGCCGGATGTCGGCCTCGATCCGGTCGCGCGCGAAGCGCAGGCGTGCTTCGATCCGTTGGAGCTTGGCGCTCGCCGCGACCACGCGCCCCCGGGCCTCGCGGCGCTGGATGGGGAAGGCGAGCTTCACCTGGGCCTTCAGCTCGGTGCTGCCCTTGGGGTCGGGCGACAGCGGGCCTTCGGCCCCGAGCCCCGGCGTCGTCGATCCATAGTCCTGGGAGGCCTCGACGCGCAGGTCGACCTCGGGCAGCACGTCGTTGCGCGCCAGCGCCAGCTCGACGTCGAGCTGGTCGACCTCGAAGGCCAGGGCGCGGAGCTCGGGATGTCGTGCCGCCGCACGCTCGAGATCGAGCGCGAGCTGGTCGGGGCCCAGTGCCTGTTCGGTGGGGAAGCCCGAGGGCAGGCGATCGCGGCCTGGAATGAGGGGGTTGCCGGCCCCGTCTCGTAGGAAGAGCGAGAGCGAGATCGCCGCCTGCTCGGCGTCGCGCTCGGCGCCCCGTAGACTGATCGTCCGATCGACCACCAGACGCTCGTTGTCGGTCAGATCGATGCGCGGCACCGCCCCCCGCCGGACGCGGCCCTCGAGCTGCGACTGGCGCGCCGCGGCCACGTCCACCAGGCGCTGGCTCACGTCGACCCCCAGACCCGAGGCCACCCAGCTCCAATAGGAGAGCGCAGCCTGGCGCTCGAAGTCGATCCGTTGGAGGGTGATCTCGGGATCCACCTGATCGAGCGCGAGCTCGGCCCGGCGGAGCTCGGCGCGCGGCTCGTCGATGGCGCGGCCGCGGAAGAGTGGGAGCTCGAAGCCGCCGCGCCACTCGCCGTTTCCCTTGGTCTGGCGGCCGCCGTCGTAGGACGGGAAGGAGGCCGTGGCGCCGCGGCCGATCCGGTAGCCGGCGAAGAACTCGGCGCCCCACAGCTGGGTCGGTTGCTCGATGCCCGTGTTGCCGGAGTAGTTCTCGTAGAAGCCGAGGGGGCGCAGGTCGGCCTCCCCGACGAGTCGGGTGTCGAAGCTACCGCGGGCCGACTGGAGATCGCCCGCCGCGACGTCGCGCGCCGCCTCTGCGATGCGGAGCAGGGGATAGTGCGCCTCGACCGACGCGAGCACCTCCTCGAGCGTGATCGGGTCCGCCGAATCCGGCGAGGTGGCGGGCGCCGCTTCGGATGCGGTGTCGGCCCGGACTCCGTCCGGCACGATCGTGAGCAGTATCGACAGCGTCAGGCCGGCCGCCGAGGCGCGGCGCATCTAGTTCTTCTCCGCCGGTGGGCTGCCGTTCTGGGGGCCGCTGCCCCGCATGGCGACGGTCGGAGGGAAGCCATTGGCCTGGCGCCAGAGCTCGTAGCCGAGGCTCACCCGGTCGAGCAGGATGAAGCCCTTGGCGCGCACCCCCTGTCGCAGGTACGTCGACTCGGGCCAGGGCTCGTCGCTCACGTCGGGAGCGACGAGCAGACGGAAGCGTCCGGCGCCGTCGTCGCTCGTGTCGACGAGCGCCACCTGTCCCGCGAAGGTGCCGACCGCGACCATGGCGGTCGCGAACATGTGCAGCTGTTCGCCCGCCCGCTCGCGCCCGAACAGCATGATGCCGAGGAAGCCGGCCTCCAAAAAGAAGGCCGAGAGGACTTCGTAGGCCATCAACGGCCCCAGCAC
>CAYYUT010000276.1:0-5494 GCA_964474935.1 uncultured Spirochaetales bacterium | reverse complement strand
AGGCCCCGGTGATCGAGGCGGTCCGGGTACCCCCGTCGGCCTGGAGCACGTCGCAGTCGACCCAGAGCGCCGTCTCGCCGAGGGCCTCGAGATCACAGACGGCGCGAAGACTCCGTCCGATCAGACGCTGGATCTCGAGCGTGCGACCCGACGCGCGTCCACGGGCCACCTCGCGCTGGGTGCGGGTATCGGTCGACCCCGGCAGGAGCGAGTACTCGGCCGTCACCCAGCCGCGTCCGGTGTTCTGGAGGAAGCGCGGCACGGTGGGCTCGTGCGAGACGGTGCAGAGCACCTTGGTGCGACCCATCGCGCACAACACCGAGCCGATCGGGTTCTCGGTGTAGTCGATCTCGAAACGCAGGGGACGCAGCGCGTCGGACGCGCGCCCGTCGCGTCGTTCTCGTCGCCCGTGTGGCTGATGGCGCTCCCCGCGCTCGTGCGGCTGGCTCACGAACCTCCTCCGGCGCTGACCGCGCCCACCCCGCGGCGTGCATCATACCGCTCGGCGAAGCGCTTCACCGAGCGGACGAGCGCGTCGGCGATGGCGGCGCGTCGGCGCGACGAACGCAGCTCCTTCTCTTCCTGGGGATTCGTGAGGAATCCGATCTCGACCAGGGAGGCCGGCATCTGCACCCCCATCAGGACGACGAAGGGGGCCTGCTTCACCCCGCGCGAGGCGACCTCATCGATCGCCGAGAGCTCCTCCTGGGCCATCCGCGCGTAGACGCTCGACTCGTGCAGATGCTCCGTGGCGATCAGGTCGCCGAGGATCGCGAGCAGGGGATCGTCGCCGGCCAGAGGCGCCTGCCCGAAACCCTCGAAGGCCTGGTTCTCGGCGCGAGCCAGCTCGTCCGCCGCATCATCGCTGGCCTCGAGCGAGACGAAGAAGGTCTCGATGCCTCGGGCGCCACGCGGACGCGCGGCGTTCGCGTGGATCGAGACGAAGATCTGACCGCCGGCCTCGTTGGCGATCGACACCCGCTCCTCGAGCGAGACGGTCCGATCGTCGTCGCGGGTCATCACCACCTCGAAGCCCTCGCGACGGAGCTGCCGGGCGGCACGCAGCGCCACGTCGAGCACCACCTTCTTCTCGGCGAGGCCGGCCGCGCTGCGCGCGCCGTGATCGTCCCCACCGTGACCCGGATCGAGCACGATGGTGCCGAAGCGGGAGGGCTCGGGACTCTCGGCGCGTCCGGGGTCCAGCACGAGCAGACCCACCCCGAAGGCCAGTGAGAGCGCCAGCGCCCCGCTCCCGCGACGCAGGTAGGCGCCCGGTCGGCGATCACCCGCTCGATGGAGGAAACGCCCCTCCCCCGCCTGCTGCCTGGCCGGCTTCCGCTGCCGCACGAATCCCCCCCGGCCCGAATCTAACAAAGGCCCCGCGAGGCCCCAGGGCGCCGCAGACCCGCGGGTGGCCGAGCCCCGGGGCTCCACGGGGATCCATGGAAACCCTCAAGCGGGCGGCAGGCGACGCCGATACACAGGCGAACTCACGCGTGTTTCCGTGAGCACGCGGGGCCAGGGGCGGTCCTATGTCGGCAAGCATGCCGGTGGCGCTCGGTCAGTGCGGCGTCGAGAAATCGGGCAACTACCTGCTCTACCGGATCCTGCGAAGCATGCTGTCGCAGCAGGAGAGCTGGCGGTCGTTCAGCGAGCGAAGCGGCTGCTGGGAGTCGCTCTTCCGACTGAACGGAATCCCCTTCTCGTTCCCCGAGCAACGCGATCTCGACGAGGTCGACGTGCTGGACGGCCAGGTCTATCTGCGGAACAGCCATCTGAAAGCCTCCTTCGCGGTGATGGACCTCGAGGCCCTGCGGCGTGACGCCGCCATCGTCTGGACCCACCAGCCGCCCGACGACGCCCACCATCGCCTGCTGGGTGACGAGCGGCGCTGGCTCTATCTGCTCCGTGACGGCCGCGCGGTCGTCAATTCGTGGTTGCACTACGCCGTGTCGCCCCGGATGCTCGAGCGCCATCCGCACTACCGGATCCGCAACGTCCGCGACCTGTACGCCGACCTCGCCTACTTCGAACGCACGGTCGAGCGCTGGGCCGTCCACGTCGACCGCTACCTCGAGCTGCGCTCGCACTACCTCGAGATCCGCTACGAGGACCTGCTTCGGGACAAGCCAGCAGCGATCGCCCGACTGGCCGAAGGGCTCGGCCTCGACGCCCCGGCCGATCCGGACGAGATCGTCGAGGCGACGGATCCCGACACGAGTCGTCAACGCGCGCCGCGCCACGTGCGCAAGGCCGAGATCGACGACTGGCGCAACCACTTCGGAGAGCGTCACCACGAGGTGTATCGCAAACACACCCAGCGCACGCTCGAGGCCCTGGGCATCGCGGAGTACCTGGCGTGAGTGCGTTGAGGATCCCCAATCCGGCGCTCGAGGCCTTTCGGAGCTCGCCAGGCGAGTTCGTCGTCTACGGAACCGGACGCGCCTCGAGCGACGTCACATCGGCCCTGGCGGCCGAGGGCATCAAGCCGTCCGCCTACGCCGACACCTACCGGACCGGGAGCTTCGACGGCCTGCCGATCCTCGAGCCCGAAGTGGTGGTGGAGATGGCCCCGAAGTGGGTCGTCACCGCCAGCATGTACGCGCGCGACATGGCCGGCCAGCTCCGCGGCGACGGCTACGAGGGCCCGGTGATCGACCTGACGGTGGCGCACCAGGATCGCTGGGCGCACCACTTCGACACCGACCGGCTCGACGCCGACCCCGCCGCGATCGCGCGCACCCGGTCGCTGCTCGCCGACACGAGGTCGCAGGACGTCTTCGACGCCGTGCTCCGACATCGACGAACGCTCGAGCCGGAGGCGCTCCCCCCCGAGCTCCCGGCCTACACGCACCCGCGGGCTGCATGGCTCCCAGGCGAGACGGTGATCGACGCGGGCGCCTTCGACGGAGCGACCAGCCTGGACTTCGCCCACCGCGTCGGACGCGAGGGCAGGGTCCACGCCCTCGAGCCTTCGGCCCGCAACGTCGCTCGGCTCGAGGACGCCGTGGCCGGCTCGGCAGAGGGCGGCCGGGTGGTGGTGCATGCGCTCGGCTGCTGGGAGCGGAGCGGGGTCCTGGCGCTCGGCGGTGACGAGGACGACCCCTCGCAGCTGCGGGTCGCCGAGCGGGGCGAACGCATCCGGGTGACGTCGATCGACGAGCTGGTGCGCGGCCACCGGATCCGCCGCGTCGACTGGATCAAGCTCGATGTCGAGGGGGCCGAGCGCGAGGCCCTCTTGGGTGCCGAAGAGACCCTCGCGAGCCATCGCCCCAAGCTCGCGGTCTGCGTCTACCACCGGCCCGACGATCTCTGGCAGATCCCGAGCTGGCTGGCCGAGCGCGACTACGTCCTGTTTCTCGGACATCACGGACAGAACCTCTACGACACGGTCTGCTACGCGGTTCCCCGCGAATCGCTGGCAGCCGGGGAGACCGACCGATGACCCGCGGCACCCGACTCTTCCTCGACACGGCTTCGCTCGCCGACATCCAGCCCTGGGCCCGGCTCGGATTGGTGGACGGGGTGACGACCACTCCCGCCCTGCTGGCCCGCGAGGGTGGCGCCCCGTTGGTCAAGCTCCGCAAGATCGCCGCCGTGGTATCGGGGCCGGTCTCGGCGCAGGTGACGGCCGAGCGCGCGAGCGACATGATCGTCCAGGGACGCGCGCTCGCGGCGCTGTCGGGAAATGTGATCGTGAAGCTGCCGGCGAGCCTGGAAGGCCTGCGCGCCGCGCGCGATCTCACCGACGAGGGCATCGACTGCAACGTCACGCTGGCCTTCGAGCCGGCGCAGGGCCTCGCCTTCGCGCGGGTGCCGGTCGCCTATCTCAGCCTGATCCTTGGCCGGGTCGAGGACTTCGGGCCGGGAGCGCTCGAGCGCGTGCACGAGACGCGCCAGATGCTCGACGCCCTCGGCAGTCCGACCCGTCTCCTGGTCGCGAGCCTCCGCAATCCGAACCATCTGCGAACGGCCGTCACCCATGGCGCGAACGTGGTGACCGTGCCGCCCTCCACCTGGGAGAGCGTCTACGCCAACCCGCTCACCCAGCAGGGTCAGACCGATTTCCTCGCCGCCTGGCAGCGACTCGACCCGGAGCTCCGACGCGACTACGACGAGCTCGGGCACGAGAAGGCCGAGGCGCCCATCGGCCAGGTGGGGTGCTGAGCGTGCGCGCGGCCATTCTGGTGGGACCGTCCCGGTTCGAGGTACGCGACGTCCAGGCGCCCGCGCCGGTGAGCGAGTGGACGACGATCGACGTCGAGAGCTGCGGCGTGTGCGGCTCCGACCTCGCGATCTACGATCGCGACCCCCCGATCCCGCGCTTCTGGCCCGGCCACGAGATCGCCGGCCAGCTGCACGGGGAGCGGGTGGTCGTGAACCCGCTGGTGTGTTGCGGCGGCTGCGAGCACTGCCGGACTGGCCGCGAGCATCTCTGCGCCGATGCCCGCATGATCAGCCATCACCTGCCCGGAGGGTTCGCCAGCCGCGTGCATGTCCCCGAAGCCCAGGTGCGGCGGATCGATGCCCCGGCCGAGCACGCCTCGCTGGTCGAGCCGTTGGCCTCGAGCCTCCACGCCATCTCGGTGGCCGGTCCGCTCGAGGGCCGGAAGGTCGCGATCCTGGGCGGAGGCACGATCGGGCTGCTGCTCGTGCAGCTCGCGCGGGCGCGATCCGCGGCGCGCGTGGGAATGGAGGCGCGGCACGACTTCCAGACGCGTCTCGCCCACGATCTCGGGGCGGGGCCCGCCGACTTCACGCCCGACGTCGTCCTGGTCGCGGCAGCCGGCGATGGATCGGCGCTGCAGTGGGCGGCCGACCACCTCCGACCCGAAGGCCGGGCCGTCCTGCTCGGGAACGTGTACGCGAGCCGATCGCTCAATCTCAAATGGGTGGTGGAGCGCGAGCTCGAGATCCGGGGAAGCCAGCGCTATCGGCCGCGCGACTTCGAAGGGGCGGCGCGCCTGATCGAGTCGGGCGCGGTCGAGGTCGAGAGCCTCGTCACCCATCGCTTTCCGCTGGAACGGATCGCCGAGGCCTACGCCGTCGCCCGGGACAAGGCGCGACATCGGAGCGTCAAGGTCGTGGTCACTCCGAACGCATGAGAGGCGAGGCACCGACACTGCTCGTCACCGGCGCCGGCGCGGAGGCCGCCGCGGGAATCGCCATCGCCAAGCGGCTCGGCGTCCACGTGGTGGCGAGCGATCGCGACCCCTCGGCGCCGGGCTTCTCGCTGGCCGACGATCGGCTCCTGGCGAGCACGTACGACGTCGACGAGACACTGAAAGCCGCCCTCGACTACCACCGGCGGGTGCGTCGGATCGACGGCGCGCTCTGCATCGCGAGCGACGTGCCGCGAACCGTGGCCCACGTCGCGGCGGCGCTCGGACTGCCCGGCATCTCGCTCGAATCGGCGGCGCTCGCGAGCGACAAGCTCGCCATGAAGGACCGTCTGGCGCGCGACGGAATCCCGATCCCCTGGTACGCGCCCGTC
>CAYYUT010000275.1:0-5505 GCA_964474935.1 uncultured Spirochaetales bacterium | reverse complement strand
GGGAGATGATCTGCCAGGTCTCGCCCTTGTAGCGCCAGTACTCGGCGCGAGCCGTGGCGCTCGACTGGAAGGCCTGGATCGTGACCGGTCGATACGACTCCCAGCGGCCCCCCGGAGAACGGAAGTCGGGGATGCCGGAGGCCGTGGAAAGCCCAGCGCCCGTCAGCACGACGACGCGAGCGGCCGCCGCCCAGGAGGCCGCCAGCGCCTCGAGCCCGTCCTCGGTCCGGCTGTCGCGTGTATCCGGTCGCATCCCGCCGATCGTCGTCGATCCCGTCTCCGCCCGGTCCGAGTCCACGGTATCCTGCTGTTCCCGACGAGGACACTAGCGACATGCACCGAACCGAACACTTGGCGGCCGATCCGCGAGAGCTGGGAATCGATCCCGAGAAGCTCGAGGCGCTCTTCGCACGGGTGCGCCGCGAGGTCGACGCGGGACTGCTGCCGTCGGCCCAGGTGGCGATCGCGCGCCACGGTCGACTCGCCGGCATGCGCACCTTCGGGAGCGTGACGCACGAAGGTCGGCCCGCCGCGGCCACCGACGAGACCCTCTACTCGGTGTTCTCGGCCACCAAGGCGATCGTGTCCTCGGCCGCCTGGCTCCTCGTCGAGGAGGGACGGCTGGATCTCGACGCGCCGGTCGCGAGCCTCGTTCCAGAGTTCGGCACGAACGGCAAGGACCGGGTCCGGGTCGAGCAGCTCTTCACGCACACCTGTGGCTTCCCCTACGCGCCCTATCCACCGAGCGAGTGGCCCGACCGGGAGAAGCGCCTCGAGCGTTTCTCCCGCTGGCGCCTCACGTTCGAGCCGGGCACGCGCTTCGAGTACCACGCCACCGCGAGCATGTGGGTCGTGGCCGAGCTGATCGAGCGGATCGCCGGCGTCGACTTCCGACGCTTCATCCGGGAGCGCATCGCCGAGCCGCTCGGGCTCGAGGACCTCCACGTCGGGCTTCCGCGCCCGCTCCAGGCGAGGCTCGCCGACATCGAGCATCGCAACGAGGAGGCCACCGCCGAGGACTGGGCGGCCGCCGGCCTTCCCGAGATCCCGGTCGGGGAGGTCGACGAGAAGGCCATCCAGTCGTTCAACCAGGCGCCGGTTCGCGCGGCCGGCGCACCGGGCGGAGGCGGCGCGATGACCGCCGCCGAGCTGGCCCTCTTCTACCAGGCGTTGCTCGCCGCAGAGCGCGGCGAAGGGCCGCCGGGGCTGTGGAAGCCCGAGACGATCCGTTCGGTGCGCCGGGTCCGGAGCGGCGACCTGCTCGATCCGTTCACCGGCCAGCGTGCCAACCGCGCGCTCGGACTCATCGTGGCCGGCGGACCCGAGCGGGTGACGCTCGGCTTCGGACACTCGGGCTCGGCCGAGATGTACGGACACAACGGAGCGGGAGGTCAGATCGCCTTCGCCGACCCGACCACCGGCCTCTCGGTCGGATACTGCACGAACGGCTTCGACCGACATCGCCTCCGCGTGGCACGCCGGACGGTGGGGATCGCGAGCCGCGCGGCCGAGTGCGTCTCGGAACCCGTCGTTTGAGGACGCTCGACCTCCGCAGCGACACGGTGACAAGACCGACGCCCGCCATGCGCGAGGCGATCGCCCGCGCCGAGGTCGGCGACGACGTCTACGGCGAGGACCCTGCGACCAACGAGCTCGAGGCCGAGACCGCGTCGCGGCTCGGCAAGGAGGCCGCGCTCTTCGTTCCCTCGGGCACGATGGCCAACCAGATCGCCCTGCGCACCGGGACGCGCCCCGGCGATGTCGTGCTGGTGGGAGAGTCGGCGCACGTGCTCCTGTGGGAGGCGGGTGCGGCCTCGGCCCTGTCGGGACTCCAGCTCCAGACGATCGGGCGCGGTGGCTGGTTCGGGGCCGACGACCTGGTCGCCGCGGTCCATCCCGACGAGCAGCACTACGCGCCGACCCGCCTGGTGGCCGTCGAGAACACCCACAATGCGTCGGGAGGCCGGGTCGTCCCCCTCGACGTCGTACGCGAGGTGGCCGCCGCTGCGCGCGAGCACGGGCTCGGGCTCCACCTCGACGGCGCTCGCCTCTGGAACGCCGCGATCGCCACCGGCCGCGAGGTGGCCGAGCTCGCGGAGCCCTTCGATACGGTCGCCGTGTGTCTGTCGAAGGGCCTCGGTGCGCCGCTCGGATCGTTGGTGTGCGGCCCTCGCGAGCGCATCGCCGAGGCCCGCCGGGCCCGCAAGCTCCTCGGCGGTGGCATGCGCCAGACGGGGCTGATGGCGGCGGCCGGGCTCCACGCACTCCGCCACCACGTGGCGCGGCTGGCCGACGACCACCGACGTGCGCGCCGTCTGGCCGACGGCCTCCGTGCGCTCGACGTCGTGGTGCTCGCGGAGCCCGAGACCAACATGGTGCTCTTCGAAGTCGACGATCTGGCCCGCTTCCTGGCCGAGACCCGGAAGCGGGGAGTGCTCGTGAACCCGATCCGACCGGGGGTGCTGAGAGCCGTGACGCATCTCGACCTGTCGGACGAGGACGTGGAAGACGCGCTCGGCCGGATGGCCGAGTGTCTCGGACGCGAGCCACGCGTCGCGACTAGGGCGTGACGATCTCGATCAGCTCGACGTCGAAGGCGAGGGCCGCGCCCGGCTTGATGTGGGGCGGTGCGCCGCGGTTGCCATAGGCGATGTCGGACGGGCACACGATGCGGCTCTTGCCACCGACCTTCATCCGGATCAGGGCTTCCTGCCAGCAGCGGACGACACGGTTGAGCGGGAAGGTCGCGGGCTCGCCCCGATCGACCGAACTGTCGAAGACCGTGCCGTCCCGGAGCGTTCCGTGATAGTGAACCCGCACGACGCTGTCGCCGTTCGGCGACTCGCCCTCGCCGGCCTTCTCCTCGATGTAGACCAGACCCGAATCGGTCTGCACGGCGCCGGGCTGCCCGGCCGCGTCGGCCACGAAGGCGCTCGAGGCCGTGAGCTCCTCTTCCACCTGACGGGCCTGAGCCGATTGGACGAGCGACCGGATCTCGGCCTGGTATTGATTCGGATCGATCCCGATCTCCCCGCTGAGCCCATCGGCCACCCCGCGCAGCAGGAAGTCCTGGTGCTCGCCGGAGAGCCCGTAGTCGCGCACGCTCTGGGCCATCGTCACCCCCAGCGCGTAGACCGTCTTCTGCTCCTCGCTGGCAGTCTCGAGGTCAGCCGGGTCCAACGAGGAGAAAGAGCCTTCCGACGTCGCCGAGACGGTCGCATCTCCACCCCCTTCCGACTGACAGCCGGTGGCGATGGTCGTCGCTGCGACCAGGATCAACGAGGCGAGACGGGTCGGACGCATACAGGCTCCTTGTGGGGGGAAAAGGCCGAAGCGCGGGAGTGTAACGCGGGATCGGGTGTGCTGCGTGCTCAAGCGGAGCGGGCCGTCGATCGATGCGTCGCCCTGGGTCTCCGACGATCGGATCGATGTGCGGCCGCCACCGCGCCGAGTGCGATCCCCGGAACCTCGTCTGGTGCACCGCTACCCCCGTCGCGGAAGGAAGGTTCGTGGAGGTCTCTGGAATCGCGGCGGGCCGCCCGACGGCCTACGTGGCCCGGCTCGAAGGCCTCTCTCGCGCACGGCGCACGAGCGACGTCGCGCCCTCCCAGAATCGCCTGATCGCGGCCACGGGTCGGGCCCCGAATGCCACCGCGGCCGCCCCCATCCGTCGGCTCTCGTTCGAAGAACGCCAGGCCCTCGACCAGCTCGGGCGAACGGGTGCGCCTCGCGTCCTCGTCTCCGCCGGCCGGAGTGTGGCGAGCCCGTCGGGCCCGGTGCCGGCCAACCCCGGGCCCGCAGACGTCGGCGCGGCGCGATCCACGGCGACGCCGCCGTCGCCCCCGGCCGACCCCGCGCTCCGCGCCGGATACGAACGATTCCGCGCCATCGCGGTCGCAGCGGCAATCGAGGCACCCGCGGCGGACGTGGCCCAGGCGCGTGAGTCGATCGAGAGCGCGCGGTACGACGCTCCGAAGACGCAGGCCGGCGGGCTCGACCTACGCGCCTGATCCCATGGCGCCCCGCCCAGCGTCCGCCATGCTCCCGGTGTGACGCAGCGACCGGATGACAGGGTCCTCGACGACCAGATCGAACGCGTCGAGCGGCTGAGGTTCGTATCGGGCGGCGTCGAACGAGAGCACGACCACGTCGCTCGCGAGGAGCCGCTCGAGATCCGGATCGAGGACACCCCGCTCGCCGTGGTAATGCGCACGCCGGGCCACGACATCGAGCTCGCCACGGGATTCCTGATCACCGAGCGCATCGTCACGCGGGCCGACGAGATCGCATCGATCCATCACTGCACCCTCGGCGGCGAGCCGGAGAGCGCCGAGAACGTGGTGCGCGTGAGCCTCGCGCCGGGCATCCGCGTCGACTGGGAGGCGATGCAGCGGCGGCTCTACGCGAGCAGCAGCTGCGGGGTGTGCGGGAAGGCGACGATCGCACAGGCGCTCGCCCACGCCCCGGCGCGCGAGGATCCGGCGCGCTTCGCAGCGACCCGCTTCCGGGCCCTACCCCATGCTCTTCGCGACGGACAGCCGGCCTTCGATCGGACCGGAGGCCTCCACGGAGTGGCGCTCTTCGGTCGCGCAGCACGACCGATCGTGGTGCGCGAGGACGTCGGGCGGCACAACGCCGTCGACAAGGTGATCGGGTGGGCCACGCGAGCGGGACGGCTGCCCCTGCAGGGCCACATCCTGATGGTCTCGGGGAGGATCTCGTACGAGATCGTCCAGAAGGCGCTGGCCGCACGCCTGCCGGTGATCGCCGCCGTTTCGGCACCGTCGTCGTTGGCCGTGGCGCTCGCGCGCGAGGCCGGGATGGCGTTGGTGGCCTTCCTGCGCGACGACGGCCTGAACGTGTACGGATCGACCGAACGCATCGTGGGGTAGTATGGATCCGGCCCGACCGGGCCGATAGGGAGACGGACGCTCGGGTCCGGACGCACACGTTGGCCGACACCACAGGAAGAAGCGAGACCGGCACCGGGGCCGCCAGCGATGCCGCCGGCACGGCACCCGACACCTCCGTGGGCGCTGCGGTGGGCGGGTTCGGTGCGCTGCGGAGTGCCTGGGAGCACACGACCGCCAAGGCGGGCTTCGTGCGTGGCCTCCGCTCGCTCGAGCACCTGAACCAGCCGCATGGCTTCGACTGCCCCGGCTGCGCCTGGCCGGATCCCGAGTCGCGTTCCACCTTCGAGTTCTGT
Source organism: uncultured Spirochaetales bacterium (assembly GCA_964474935.1). Classification (GTDB taxonomy): domain Bacteria; phylum Myxococcota_A; class UBA9160; order UBA9160; family JAFDDA01; genus CAYYUT01. The sequence goes on along the minus strand of CAYYUT010000275.1, from coordinate 299 downwards.
GAGCAGGGCGTCAAGGCGGTGGCCCACGAGGCCACCGAGAAGCTCGCCGACCCGGCCTTCTTCGCGCGGCATCCCCTCGACAAGCTCCGCTCGCGATCCGACGCATGGCTCGAGGCGCAGGGACGGCTGGCCCACCCGATGCACCGCGCGCGCGGCGGCAGCCTGTTCGAGGCGGTGCCGTGGGAGGCGGCCTTCGAGAGCATCGGTCGGACCCTGCGAGCGCTGGGCTCGCCGGACGAGGCGGTCTTCTACACCTCCGGGCGCACCAGCAACGAGGCCGCCTTCCTCTATCAGCTCTT
>CAYYUT010000274.1:0-5511 GCA_964474935.1 uncultured Spirochaetales bacterium | reverse complement strand
TCACCTGCTCGTCGTTCGAGATGGCGAGCCGCGCCGGCACCGGCATCGAGATGGATCTGGACCGCGTGCCCCAACGGGCCGCCGGCATGACGCCGTACGAGCTGCTGCTCTCGGAGAGCCAGGAGCGGATGCTGCTCGTCGCGCGCCGCGGCGAGGAGGACCGCGTCTGCGAGGTCTTCCACCGCTGGGACCTCGACGCGGTGGTGGTCGGGCGGGTCACCGACGACGGACGCATGCGGGTGCGCTGGAACGACCGGATCGTGGTGGACATCCCCGTCGATCCGGTCTCGGCCTCGTCGCCCGAGCTCGCCCGCCCGGCCCGCGAGCCCTCCGATCTCCGCGAGCGCCAGAAGCTCGACCTCGCCTCCGTTCCGCCCGAGAGCGATCTCGAGGCCGCGCTCGAGAGCCTGCTCGATACGCCGAGTCTCGCGAGCAAGGCCTGGATCTACCGCCAGTACGATCAGCTCGTGCAGGGGAACACCCTGATCGGACCGGGGGGAGATGCGGCGCTCGTGCGCGTCCGCCACGAGGACGGCACGCCCACGCGCAAGGCGCTGGCGCTCTCGGTCGACTGCAATCCCCGCTGGTGCAGCCTCGACCCCCATGGCGGCGCCATCGCGGCGGTGGCGGAGAGCGCTCGCAACGTCGCCTGCACCGGGGCGCGACCCATCGCGCTCACCAACTGTCTGAACTACGGCAATCCCGAGAAGCCCGAGATCATGTGGCAGCTGCGCGAGGGCATTCGCGGCCTGGGCGATGCGGCGCGCGCGCTCGGGACGCCGGTCGTCTCGGGGAACGTGTCGCTCTACAACGAGACGCAGGGTCGTGCGATCCACCCGACGCCGACCGTGGTGGTGGTGGGTCTGCTCGACGACTGGACCCGCCATGCGGTGTCCCACTTCGCCGGAGCGGGGCTCTCGATCGTCCTGCTCGGCGATCACCGCGAGGACCTGGCCGCGAGCGAATGGCTCGCCGGCCGGCGCGGCCTCGAGCGCGGGCAGCCTCCGGCGGTCGATCTCGAGCACGAGCGCCGGCTGCACGGCCTGCTGGCCGCCGAGGTGGCCTCGGGTCGGATCCGGACGGCCCACGACGTGTCGGACGGAGGCCTGGGCGTGGCGCTCGCCGAGGCCTGCTTCCAGACCGGCTCGCGGGCTCCGATCGGCGCGAGCGTGCGCCTTCCGGGCGACATGCGGCCCGACGCGCTGCTCTTCGGCGAGGCCCCGGGTCGGGTGATCGTGGCAACCGAGGCACCCGAGGCGCTCCAGGGCGAGGCCGCCCGTCACGGCGTCCCCTCCGCGTGCATCGGAGAGACCGGCGGCAGCCGCCTCGTCGTGGGACCGGTATCGGGGGGCCCGTGGATCGACGCGGATCTGGCCCGGCTCGAGCGCATCTGGTCGCGTGCGATTCCGCGGCGCCTGCAGTCGGGCGACGCACCGACGCATCTGGAGGAGCGATGACCCATCCCCTGGACGACCCCCGGCAGCTCGCCGCCCTGGCCCGCGAGCGCGACCAGGACCACTTCCACGACCAGTGCGGCGTCTTCGGGATCCAGGGGCATCCCGAGGCGGCCAACATCGCCTACCTCGGCCTCTACGCCCTCCAGCACCGGGGCCAGGAGAGCTGCGGGATCGCCAGCTCGAACGGCCGTGAGCATTCGGTGCATCGTGCCATGGGGCTCGTGCAGGACGTCTTCACCGCCTCGACCCTCGCCAAGCTGCCCGGGCGGAGCGCCATCGGGCACGTGCGCTATTCGACCGCGGGCGAGAGCACGCTCCGCAACGCCCAGCCCTTCTGCGCCACCACCGACGGCGGGCCGGTCGCCATCGCCCACAACGGGAACCTGGTGAATGCGTCGGCCATCCATTCCGAGCTCGAGGGGCGAGGCGCCATCTTCAACACCACCGCCGACAGCGAGGTGGTGGTGCATCTGCTCGCGCGCTCGCGCGAAGCGACGCTCGAGGAGCGGCTGATCGACGCGCTCTCGCGCGTCAAGGGCGCCTATAGCATGGTGATGCTCACCAACGACGCCGTGATCGCCGCTCGCGACCCCTACGGCTTCCGCCCGCTCTCGCTCGGACGGCTGGACGGCGCCTGGGTGGTAGCCAGCGAGACCTGCGCGCTCGACCTGATCGGCGCGAACCACGAGCGGGATCTCGACCCGGGTGAGATGGTGGTGATCCGGCGGGGGAGGCTCCGCACGCTGCGTCCCTTCGCGCGGGCCTCGCGTCAGGCCTTCTGCATCTTCGAGCACATCTACTTCGCCCGGCCCGATTCGATCCTGGGCAATCAGGGCGTCTACAGCTTCCGCAAGGAGCTCGGCCGGGTCCTCGCGCGAGAACACCCGGTGGCGGCCGACATGGTGGTGCCGGTACTCGACTCGGGCAACGCGGCGGCGCTCGGCTATGCCGACGAATCGGGCATCCCGTACGAGACGGCCCTGATCCGCAACCACTACGTGCAGCGCACCTTCATCGAGCCGGCCCAGTCGATCCGCTACTTCGGCGTCAAGGTGAAGCACAACGCCATCACCGAGCTGTTGCGGGGCAAGCGGGTGGTGCTCGTCGAGGACTCGATCGTGCGCGGGACGACGCTCCTCAAGATCGTGCGCATGCTCCGAAACGCCGGGGTCCGGGAGGTCCACGTGCGCGTATCGTCGCCTCCGACCGTCGGGCCGTGCCACTACGGCATCGATACACCGACCCGCGAGGAGCTGATCGCGCATCGCCATACCGTGGACGAGATCCGCGAGATGATCGGCTCGGACAGTCTCGGCTACCTCTCGATCGATGGCTTGCGCAAGGCCTCCGAGGTCCTGAAGACCGGTACCTGCGACGCCTGCTTCTCGGACGAGTATCCCGTCGAGATCGAGAGTCGCGAGGACCGTCCCCAGCTCTCCCTGTTCCGAACCGTCGACGAGGACGAGGCCGGGGAGTGACGGCGCCCCGGGGCATGATCGATCTCGCCAGCTTGGGGGAGCGTGTTGCGGACGGCTCGATCGAGACGGTCATCACGGCCATCCCCGACCTCTACGGACGCCTGGTCGGCAAGCGCATCCACGGCCCGTTCTTCATGCAGGAGGTGGCCGCGGAGGGGATGCACGTCTGCGACTACCTGCTCGCGTGCGACATCGAAATGGACCCGTCGCCGGGCTACGCCTTCACCAGCTGGGCGTCGGGTTATGGGGACCTGCACGGTCGTCCCGATCTCGGGACCCTGCGCGAGGCCGCCTGGACCGAGAAGAGCGCGGTGGTGCTCTGCGACGCCTTCGACGCCGAGACGCACGCGCCCGTGGCCGTGGCGCCGCGCCAGATCCTGAAGCGGCAGATCGAGCGTCTCGAACGGGCCGGCTACCGCGCCTTCTTCGGGAGCGAGCTCGAGTTCTATCTGTTCCCCGAGAGCTACGAGGCGCTGCGCGCGCGGGGCTTCGGGACGCGTCGCCCCCTGGTGCCCTACATCGAGGACTACCACCTGCTCTCGGGAGCGTGGGCCGAGCCGGTGATCGGTGCGATCCGTCGCGGGGCCGATGCATCGGGTATCCCGGTCGAGTTCAGCAAGGGGGAGTGGGGGCCCGGCCAGCACGAGATCAATCTGCGCTACGCCGCCGCGCTCGAGATGGCCGATCGACACGTGCTCTACAAGCACGTCGCCAAGGAGGTGGCGAGCGCGGAGGGCTGGGCGCTCACCTTCATGGCCAAGCTCGACGCATCGCTGGCCGGGAGCAGCCTCCACGTCCACGTGAGCCTCGTCGATGCGAGAGGGGCCGCCGCCTTCCCGGGCGACGCCGTCGAGATCCCCGGCTCGGCCACGCACGGATCGCTTGCCTTCCGCCACTTCCTGGGCGGCCTGTTGGCCCACGCCCGGGACCTCGGTCTCTGCTTCGCGCCGAACGTCAACTCGTACAAGCGCTACGTCAAGGGCACCTTCGCGCCCACCGGGGTGGCGTGGAGCCACGACAACCGCACGGCGGGCTTCCGGGTCGTCGGCGCCGGGCCCTCGCTCCGGGTGGAGTGCCGCATCCCGGGCGCCGATGCGAATCCCTACCTGGCGTACGCGGCGCTCATCGCGGCGGGCCTCGACGGTCTCGAGCGCGAGCTCGATCCTGGTCCGGCCTTCGTGGGCGACGTCTACGATGCGGCCGAGTTGCCCCAGGTGCCCGGCACCCTCGGCGAGGCGATCGACGCGTTCGAGGCCAGTCCGCTGCCGCGCCGGGCCTTCGGGGACGACGTGGTCGAGCATCTGCTCCACTTCGCCCGCAGCGAGCAGGCAGGCTTCCAATCGCAGGTGACCGACGTCGAGCGGGTTCGCTACTTCGAGCGGATCTGATCGGATGGCGCAACGTTCCGGACGCCGTCGCATCGGCATCACGAGCTACGGGCGCGAGCCGGGGCCTCGCGGCGAGACCTACGCCGTGGCCCACGCCTATCTCGATGCCGTCCGGCGGGCCGGGGCCGAGCCCCGGCCGGTGCTTCCGGGCCGTGAGTCGCCGTCCCAGGTGCTGAGGGAGGTCGACGCCCTGATCTTCACCGGGGGCGGCGATCTCGATCCGGCCCTCTCCGGGGGGCGCCCTCACCCGAGCATCTACAGCATCGACGCCGAGCGCGACGCTTTCGAGCTCGAGCTGATGCGGGGCGCGCTCGCCGGCGAGACCCCGCTGCTCGCCGTGTGCCGGGGCATGCAGGTCCTGAACGTGGCGCGAGGCGGCACGCTGCACCCCCACATGCCCGACGTCTACGGCGAGGCCATCGCGCACCGCACGCTCCCGCTGGCCCCGGTGGAGCATCCCGTCGAACTCGAGCCCGACAGCCGGCTCGCGAAGATCTACGGGACGACGAAGCTCGAGATCGCGTCGGTCCACCACCAATCCGTGGATCGGCCGGGCGAGGGGCTCCGCGTCGTCGCCTGGGCACCCGACGGAGTGACCGAAGCCCTCGAGCTCGAGGGCTGCGATGGAGTGCTGGCGGTGCAGTGGCACCCCGAGCTCCAGGAGGCCCACGAGGGTTCGCCCCAGCGTCGCGTCTTCGCCGAGCTCGTGGCCCTCGCGTCGCGTGGTCCTCGGCGGCTGGGCTGAAGGGACCGGCAGGCGAGCCGCAACCCGCACGCAGCGGCCGCCCGGGGCGCGCGCGGGTCCAGCGGCGGCCGCAACGGACCGATACGGGGCCGAGGAGCCGTCGCCCCATGCCCGCAGAGTTGCGTGTCCGCTACGACAGCGCCGAGCGCTTCCGGACCGACCTCGAGAAGAACCTCTCGATGGGCGGCACCTTCATTCCCACGTCGCGTCGCTACGAGTTCCGCGACGTCGTGAACGTCGTGCTCGAGCTCGCCTTCAATGGCTCGGAGATCGAGCTGCCGGCCGAGGTCGTGAGCGTCGTGCCCGAAGAGATGGCCGGGGCGGGCGGCACGCCGGGCGTGGCCGTCCACTTCACTCAGCCTGCTACCGAAGTGCGTCGCAAGCTCGCCGACCTGCTCGGGAGCGCCGCTCCCACGGAGCACCGGATCGCTCCGAGGCGGATC
>CAYYUT010000273.1:0-5524 GCA_964474935.1 uncultured Spirochaetales bacterium | reverse complement strand
CCCCCGCGCCCCGGGGGGGGGGGGGGTGGCCGTGGGGGGCGCGCCCCCCCCCCCGACGTGGTGCCCGGCAGCTCAGGCTCGCGGATGCGGGATCTGCTCGATCGGGGCAGGCCTCACCGGGGCGTGTGGCACACCGAGCGGCTAGGTGTCGGACCGCCGCGCGTCGCCGGCGAGCCATGCGATGCCGCGGCCGGCGAGGATCGCCATGAGGGGCACCGTCGCGAGGCTGTAGCCGGTTCGGCTGGCGAAGAAGGGCAGGTAGGGCGCCACGCAGGCGATGATCGGTGTCACGAGCGCGAGACGCAGCGTCCAGTCCCGGAGACCCACCACCAGGGCCACGCCGGCCAGTAGGAAGAGACCGCCGAACCAGACGGTCCGGAACAGCTCGAGGGGCGCGTCGAGGAGGCGCTGGCCGAGTGGCTCGGTGCTCTCCCGCCAACCCGAGCCCACCGCCGGGAAGAAGAAGTCGACCCCGTTCAAGCAGACCAGTGCGAGGAAACGTTCGGGTGCTGCGACGACGTCGGCGACCGCGGCCTGGGTCATCCGGGCGTCGTTCTCGGGAGATCTCAGCCCCCAGAAGTGGAGCATCTGTCGGGTGTCCGGGTCGATACCGCCGAGCGCCAGGGCCACCCGGGCGCTCTCGCGCATGCTCTGGCCCGACGGAGGCGGCCCGGGGATCTTCGCGCGATCGTAGAGTCCCCAGACCGACTTCCCGAGGAAGTACGCGAAGCCTGCGTTCGTGGTCACCGGGACGAGCCGGCCCGACACGGCCTGGTTGCGCAACGTCCAGGGCACGATGCAGGCCACGCACACGACCGCCGCCAGGAAGAGTCCGGCGAGCCGGCGCTGCGATCCGTTGCGGAGGAGCCAGATCGCCGCGGCCGAGAAGAGCAGCGCGACGGTTCCGAGCATGGCGCCGTGTGTGAGCGCGAGCGCTCCTGCGGCCAGGCCGCTTCCCGTGCCGTTCCGAAGCACACGAGATCGCTCGCGGGACGTCGCCTCGTGTCCCGAAGAGGCGATGCCCGACAGCCCGGCGAGCTGGTGCAGGAGCAGCAACATCAAAGTGGTCTGGAGGATCTCGAGGCGTGGGAGCCGCACCTGCCAATGGAGGAACGGGTAGATCGCGAACAGGCAGACCGCGATGCCGGCGCTGCGGCTTCCACAGGTACGGGCCGCGAGCGAGAAGAGCAGCCACGCCGCCATGGCGAGCAGGGCGCTCTGGATCAGCGTGACCGCCACGGGTTGTGCGTCCGCGGGAAGGACGGCGACGCCCGTCAGGAGCACCGGGTAGAGCGGAGGCCGGTGCATCACCGCCGTACCCCCTTCTTCGAACACGTAGCCGTGGCCGCTCGCGAGACTCCGTGCGATCTCGATGTACCCGTCGGACTGGAGACCTCCGAAACGCCCGCTTCCTCCGGCCATGGCGTGGAGCCGGGGCATCGCGACGAGCGAGACGGCCGCGAAGAAGACTCCGACCCCTACGGCCGAAGCCAGGGCCGAGCGCGGCAGGGGAAGCTCGCCGGGCCAACGCAGCCATGACATGACACCTAGCGTCCATCGCGGAGTGGGCCCGAATCAAGTGACGGATCGATGAAGGTTCGAACCGTTTCGGGTCGGGTCGCGCCAGTTCTGGCAATGCGTGCGAACCCCCGCCCAGATCTGCGATCCCCTACGACAGAACGGGGCGCATGATTCGACAGAGACCCGCACCCGGGCGCTCGCAGGCGAGCATCAGTGCTCCGGCTCGAGGTTCTCCTCGAATCGCTCGGGCGGCCCCAGGATGGCCCAGTCGCGCGGGACCGGTTCGCCGATGAACTCGAGACGCCCCGCACCCGCCAGCTCCTGCAGGTGGTGGATGTCCGAATCTCGGAGCAGACGACGATGCACCATGATCGGGGCGAGCAGGGGCTTGGTGGGAGCCGCGACGTACTCTCGCCAGCTCGTGATCCCTTCGTGCACCACCGCCTCGGCGACGTCCGGGAAGAGTGCAGCCGCGAGCGTGGTGACGATGCCGGCCTCGATTCCCTCCGACCGCAGCGACACCCGGTGTCCCGGGAACCGGGTGGCCAGGAAATCCAGCGACGTGCGCACGGCGCTCAGCGCGAAATCGAGCAGGGTCGGACCACCGAAGAGGTGCCGGGCCAGGTTCCCGGTGTTCCGCTGTGCGGAGCCGGCCAGTCCGTATCCAGGCAGGATGACCAGAGCGACGCCCCGGGAGCGCCTGAACGCATCCACGAGAACCCGTTCGTCCGGAATCGGCGCGTGGGTGGAGACGTGGAGATCGATCCCGTCCGGATCCGGCGATGGACTGGCGACAGCGAGCCCGATCGTGAACCCGTCCCGCATCGGCAGCAGGAAGTACGAGAACTCGACCTCGAACTCGTTCCACGCGACGACCTCCGTCTCGACCCGGATGGGAGCGCGTCCATCCGCTCCGTCGTGCATGAGGTCTTCGATGTCGAAGTAGGCGTGCAGCCGATCGGAATCGTCGATCACCGGATGCGCCGAGTCGAGCTGTTCGATGACCAGACCGGTGAAGAAGCCGTAGAGCGTGTGAGAGCCCAACCGGAATCCCTGCGTGAGCTCGCTCTCCGAGAGGATCGGCGTCTCGTGTTCCTCGAGACCGTCCCTGAACTCGAGGAGGGGCTTCGTCCCGAACCTCGCGGCGAACCAGCGCGTCATCAGGGTCCGACGTTCTTCGTTGAAGGCGTGCTCACCCGCGACGAAGCGAACCTGCATGCGCGGATCGAGGCCCAAGCGATCCGCCAGAACCGCATAGTCCCTCGCATCCGCTCGGGATGCGTCGATGTCGATCATGTCATCCCCTTTCGCCACGATCTGCAATCGATCCGGGACGATCGAGAAGCATTCGAGCAGGCGTCGCTCGTCGTCGGTGACGTGGGAGGCCAGCCGTTTCCGGTGCCGATGGTCGAGTGGGGGCCCCGAATCGGAACGACGTCCGACGGAGAACGAGTGGTGTTCCGGATACTCGAGTCGGGTGGCGTAGCGGTCGAACTGAAACACGGGGATCCGGCCCGCCGTGTCGCCGTCCGGTGCGGCCCGCGACGCGGGGCGACGGCAGCTCGTCCCACGCACGTCGACGATCGCAGAGACTTCTCGGGAGGTCTCGGAGAGTCCTCGGGCGATGTTCGACCCCTGCGAGTATCCGGTCACCCCGATCCGGTCGGGGTCGACCGGCCAGCGCTGCTTGGCGAGTCGAAGCAGCCGGTGCCACACGATCAGATTGAGGTCGTTCGCGCTCGGGCCGTCGCCCGTGACGACGAGCAGATGGCCGTAGTTCATCTTGTTGTCGACGATGTCGCGGAGCATGCCGTTGTGGCAGAAGCCCTCCGTGTAGACGCCGATCATCCCGGCGAGTGCGATGTTGGCGAGTCTCCGCTGGACGCTCGTCGTGCCTTCGTCGTGAACGTGGATCCCTTCGCCACAGGCCGCCGGACTCAGGATGAGCGGAAGCTCACCCTCGAAGGTCGCCGGGAGGTAGGCCGTGGCGGGTATGACCATCCCGGGGAGTGCCTCCCATTGGAAGCGCTCGATTCGGTAGGACACGCCCTGATGGGACACTTCCCTCCGTCCGACCGACTCGTATCCCAGAGGCTCCTCGAGCATCCCTTCGTATGGCGCGATGCGTTGGCGGTACTGGTTCTCCACGTACTCGGCCAGATACGCAGCCACCAGCTCGGCGCGCGACGTCTGCGAGAGGTTCGCAGGAGCTCCGTCGCTGGCCGGGCCGGGAGGCGCGGCGCGCCCGGGCTCTCCCGACGGTGCCCGGCGGGCAGCGACGCGCTGGTCGCGAATCGCGAACTGGTAGCGGGGAAGGAAGAGCGCGCTGCTCGTGAAGAGCTCTGTCAGGCGCAGATACGGATCGTTGCGATAGTCCGCATCGAGGCGCGCGAGCGGCGTTCGCAGCGAGTGATTGTAGATGGCTTGTACTCCCGTGGGTGTCGAGCGAACCCATCTGCCTTCGTTCGTGGGCTCGACCGGGAAGATCGTCTCGATGCTACGAAGCGTTGCCGACCCATGGGCGCGATCGCGGGAGGTCGGTGGATGTCCGCTCGAAAGCGCCGGGCGCTGACCGGGTCCCGTCTCGAGTCGGTCGAGCACGCTGCGGATCCGGCTCTTCTGCCGCTGGTAGAGATGGACGTCGAGATAGATGGACGCGGAGACGAAGGCGAGCAGCAGGACGAGAAGGAATCCGTGGACACGCTGGGAAGGAAGGCTCATGGGCGGACGGTTCCTGTCGGCAGACGCCCGGCTCCCGGGCACGATCTCGGGCCATCGCGGCGCACCAGCGACAGGTCTCCACGCGACCCATGGGGGCTCCGCGACGCGTCACGCGGGCTTCTGCGGGAGGACGTCTCGCCTCCGTCCGGCATGCCTCAGTGGGAGGCACGATAGCCTGACCGGGCTCAATCGCGCAGCATGCGTCCGAGGCGTTCGTCGACGATCTGCTCGGCCTCGGACATGATGCGATCGATCAGCTCCTGGCAGGTCGGGATGTCGTGAATGAGCCCGGCGACCATGCCGCACGACCACGCACCGGCGTCCATGTCGCCCTCGGTCATGATGCGCGGATACACCCCGGCAACCTCGGGCAGGATGTCCTTGAACTCGAGGTCCGGCCCGAGATCGCGTTCCTTGGCCAGCAGACGCTCGACCGCGTCGTTCGTCAGGACGCGCTCGGTATTGCGGAGCGGGCGCATGATGAGCCGGGTGTCGAGCTCGGAGGCCGCCACGATCGCCGCCTTCACATTGGGGTGGACCGGCGCCTCCTGGGTCGCGATGAAGCGCGTGCCCATGTTCATGCCCTCGGCCCCCATCGCGAGAGCGGCGACGAGCGAGCGGCCATCGGCCATGCCGCCCGAGGCGACGAACGGGATCTCCAGCTCGTCGGCGGCCCGCGGCAGCAGGATCATGTTGGGGATGTCGTCCTCGCCCGGGTGGCCCCCGCATTCGAACCCGTCCACCGACACCGCGTCGCAGCCGATCCGCTGGGCCTTCAGGGCGTGTCGGACCGACGTGCACTTGTGGATGATCTTGATGCCCGCATCCTTCAGGACCGGCAGCACCGGCTCCGGGTTCCGGCCCGCCGTCTCGACGATCTTCACGCCGCCCTCGACGATCGCTTTCGCGTAGGCGGGATAGTCGGGCGGGGTGAGCGCTGGAAGGAAGGTCAGGTTCACTCCGAAGGGCTTGTCCGTCATGTCCCGACACCGCGCGATCTCGTTGGCGAGGTCGTCCGCCGACTTCTGGGTGAGGCCCGTGATGATTCCGAGGCCGCCTGCGTTCGAGACCGCCGCGGCCATCTCCGCAAAGCCGACGTAGTGCATGCCGCCCTGGATGATCGGGTGCTGGATCCCGAACATCTCGGTGATCGCCGTCTTCATCGTGTTCTCCTCGGGTCGCTCCGTTGCCGCTCTCGGCGGGGAGGGTGGGGCGGAGGCCCGTGGCCTCCACGCGTTCGGGTCGGGCGGCTGCCCGCCCGGGTCTCCTCGTGGGCCGGGCC
>CAYYUT010000272.1:0-5528 GCA_964474935.1 uncultured Spirochaetales bacterium | reverse complement strand
CGCGAGCTCTCGGCGGCCGTTTCGAATTCGGCGATCGACTCCATCTACGACCTCGCCCTCAAGCACGGCGCGCTCGGAGGCAAGCTGCTCGGAGCGGGACGCACTGGCTTCATGGTCTTCTACGTGCCGCCCGAGCGCGCGGACGAAGCGAGCGAAGCGCTCGCGCGTTGGCCCTCGATTCCCTTCGACTTCGAGGACCGGGGCAGCGAGCTGCTGTTGGGGGTCGATGCGGCATGATCGACGACGACGTCCGGCGACGACTGGAGGGGCGGTCCTGTCTGGTGACGGGCGGTACGGGGCTGATCGGCCGTCAGGTCGTCGATCTGCTGCTGGCCGCGGGCGCCGGGGTTCGGGTCGTGTCGCTCGACCGTGTGCCGGTGCCGGCCGGCGTGGATCGGCTCCACGGCGCTCTCGCCGACCCCCGGGTGTGCGCCGACGCGGTCCGGGACATGGAGCTGGTGTTCCACCTCGCCGGGATCAAGGGGTCGGTCGAGGTCACCCGGAGCCGACCGGCCAGCTTCCTCGTACCCCTGCTCGCGATGAACACCCAGCTGCTGGAAGCGGCGCGCCGCGCCGGCATCCGGCAGCTCGTCTATACCAGCTCCATCGGGGCCTATCCGAGCGCCGAGGTCTTCCGCGAGGAGGACGCGAGCTTCGACGGTCCTCCGATGGACCAGTTTCCCGGCTGGGCCAAACGGATGGCGGAGCTCCAGATCGAGGCCTACCGGATCGAACACGCGATCCGAGGTTACGCGATCGTTCGGCCCTCGAACGTGTATGGACCGGGAGACAATTTCGATCCAGCGAGCGCCATGGTCGTGCCCTCCCTGCTCCATCGGGTCGCGCGGGGAGACGATCCGGTCGTGGTCTGGGGAGACGGCAGCGCCGTCCGGGACCTCGTCTACAGCCGGGACGTCGCCGAGGGGATCCTCCTCGCCATCGTCCACGGCACCGGTGAGGGTTTCGTCAACCTGGGGAGCGGCCGAGGCGTCTCGATCAAGGAGCTGGTGGAGACCCTCCACGAGATCGTCCCCTTCCGGTTCGTGTTCGATCCGGACAAGCCGTCGGGCTTCCCGCGACGGGTGATGGACATCTCGCGCGCCAGCGCGCTGCTGGGATACGCGCCAGGCACTTCGCTGCGCAGGGGTCTCGAGGCGACCTGGCGCTGGTATCTGGAGCACCGGTCCGAGGGTCACGGGCGCCACGACGCCTTCGCGGAGGGGGTCGCATGAAGGTGAGCGAGACCGGGCTCGAGGGCGTCAAGCTGATCGAGCCGCCGACCCGCCACGAGGACTTCCGTGGCCGCTACGTCGAGATCTACAACGAAGAGGTCTACGTCAAGGCGGGTGTCGACATCCGCTTCGTCGAGGACGACTACTCGGTGTCGAGCCGCCACGTGCTGAGGGGCATCCACGGAGACGACGTCACCTGGAAGCTCGTATCCTGCCTGCACGGCTGCTTCTATCTCGTGGTCCTGAACTGCGACGAGGACTCCGACCAGTATCGGCAATGGCAGGCCTTCACGCTCTCCGACCGCAACCAACTCCAGGTGCTGATTCCTCCCAAGTTCGGAAACGGCCACGTCGTTCTCTCCGAGCAGGCGATCTTCCACTACAAGCAGTCGAGCTACTACGATCGCAAGCGGCAGTTCACCCGGCTCTGGAACGATCCCTCACTCGACATCTGGTGGCCCGTACGCGAGCCGATCGTCTCGCTGCGCGACGCGGGGCTCGACGATGCTTGAGGGATCGCGCTGTCTGGTCGCCGGCGCCACGGGCTTCATCGGGTCGCATTTCGCCGAGCAGCTGCTAGCACGCGGCGACCGCGTGCGGGCGACGCGCCGCCGCCAGGCACCCCGATTCGATCACCCGGCGCTCGAATGGGTGGACGTCGACCTTCGGGACGAGGCCGACTGCGCGAAGGCCGTCGAGGGAATCGACCACGTGTTCGTGTGCGCGGCCGAGACCTCGGGAGCGGCGGTGATCCGCGCCACGCCGCTGGCCCACGTCACTCCGAACGTGGTGATGAACGCACGGCTCCTCGAAGCGGCCCACCGCGCGGGAGTCCGCAAGCTGCTCTTCCTCTCGAGCTGTGCGGCCTATCCGGCCACCGGTGAACGTCCCACCCGGGAAGAGGACATGTTCGCGGGCGAGCCCGAGGACGTCTACTACGCCGTGGCGTGGATGAAGCGCTACGCCGAGATCCTGTGTCGCACCTACGCCGAGCACCTGCCGCGGGCCATGGACACCGTGGTCATCCGCCCTTCGAACGTGTACGGGCCGCGCGACGACTTCGAGCCGGCGACGTCCCACATGACGGCGGCCCTGGTCCGCAAGGTCGTGGAGCGCCAGGACCCGCTCGAGGTCTGGGGAACGGGGCAGGACCTTCGCGATCTGATCTACGTCGACGATCTGGTGGCGGGAGCGCTGACGGTGTTCGAGCGGTCGGGCCGGCACACGGCCGTGAATCTCGCCTCCGGCGAGACGAGCTCCGTGCTCGGGGTGCTCGAGGCCCTGGTCGAGATCGATGGGTACGAGGGCGCTCGCATCGTCACCGATCCGAGCAAGCCGAGCACCACGCCGCTCCGGTTGGTGGACGCCGGTTTCGCCAAGCGCGAGTTCGGATGGGAAGCCCGCGTTTCGCTCCGGGACGGGTTGGCGCGAACCTGTGCCTGGTATCGGGCGACGGCGTGAGCGGTGCCGAGCTGACCGCGGCGGCCGCGCGGGTGCGGCGGATGATCCTCGAGATGGCCGTCAGGGCGGGGAAGGGTCACATCGGCGGTGCCTTCTCGGCCACCGAGATCCTGGTCGCGCTCTACCACGGGGGCGTGTTGAGGCTGCGCCCGGGAGAGCCCGACTGGCCGGGGCGGGACCGGTTCCTGCTCTCCAAGGGGCATGCCTGTCTGGTCCAGTACGCCGTGCTGGCCGATCTCGACATCCTGCCCCGCGCGCACGTCGAGCGCTTCGGGGACGATGGCGAGCTGCTCGGCAACCACCCGGACCGGCGCATCCCCGGGGTCGAAGCCGACTCGGGGTCGCTCGGCAACGGTCTCGGGATCGCCGCCGGCCTCGCTCTCGGGGCCCAGCTCGACGGTGACGACCGCCTAAGCGTGGTCCTGCTCGGCGATGGCGAGTGCTACGAGGGCGCCGTGTGGGAGGCGGCGGCGTTCGCCGCCCACGAGCGGCTCGGACGGCTGGTGGCGATCGTCGATCGCAACGGTCTCTGTGCCACGGCCCCGACCGAATCGGTGAACGGGCTCGAGCCCCTCGTAGACAAATGGCGCGCTTTCGGCTGGGAGGTCCGCGAGGTCGACGGACACTCGTTCTCCGAGCTCGCGTCGGCCCTCGGCGACGCCCGCGAGCGCCCGGCCGGGCCGCCGCTCTGTCTGCTCGCCCGAACGGTGAAGGGGAAGGGCGTCTCCTTCATGGAAGGCGAAGTGGGTTGGCACCACGGCGTTCCGGACGGCGAGCGGCTCGAGCGTGCGAGGCGGGAGCTCGCGGCGTGAACGCCAGCGGGGTCGACGTCCGCGACGCGCTCTTCGCCGCGCTGTACCGTGTGATGGCGCGGGACGAGAGCGTGGTGCTCCTCTCGGCCGATCAGGGGGCCTTCGGGCTCGGCCCGATCCGGCGCGACTTCCCGACCCGCTTCCGGAACGTGGGGGTCGCGGAGCAGAACCTCGTGAACGTGGCCGCCGGCCTCGCGCTCGGTGGCAAGCGTGTCTTCGGCTACGGGATCGTATCGTTCCTGACGGGACGGGCCCTCGACCAGATCCGGGTCGCGCTCTGCGGCATGGGGCTCCCGGTCACACTGCTCGGCTCGGGCGCTGGCCTCTGCTACGGCAACGACGGCCCGAGCCATCATGGGAGCCACGATCTCGCGTTGCTCCGCGCCCTGCCGGGTCTCTCGATCTGGAGTCCCTCGGATGCCACGACGACCGAGCTCTCGGTCGAGGCCGCCTACCAGAGCGGCGGGCCTGCCTATGTCCGGAGCGACAAGGGGGTCTTCGAGGATCTGCATCGACGCGACGAGCTGGACTGGCAGCAGGGGGTTTGCCAGCTCGAGCCGGGTCGCGATGCCCTGGTGCTGTCGACCGGCTTCGGTGTCCACCACGCCCTCGCCCTGGCGCGGGCGCTGCGCGATGCCGGGTCGTCGGTCGGCGTGGTGGACGTCTGGCGCATCGACCCGCTCGACGAGGGGACGCTCCTCAAGCTCGTCGCCGGAACGCGACGTCTGGTGACGCTCGAGGAACATTCGGCTGTCGGAGGGCTTGGGAGCGCGATCGCCGAGCTCGTCTGCGACCACGGGCTCCGCCAGCCCGTCCGTCGCCTCGCCCTGCGCGATACGCCGGGCTTCGTGTACGGCCGACGGTCGTGGATGCAGGCGGCGCTCGGCCTCGATCCGCTGCGTCTGGTTCGCGACCTCGGCGCCTGGATCCGCGGTACGTGAGGACGCGTCCGCTCGGTGGCACCGGCCTCCCGTGCCCCGTGGTGGGGCAGGGCTGCATGGGGGTGGGAGGCGGGCTCACCGCCGAGCCCGTCGACGTGGCCGCGCAGATGCGGAGCCTGCGCCTCGGGGTCGAGCTCGGCATGACCCTGCTCGACACCGCCGAGGCCTACGCGCAAGGGGCCTCGGAGGAGATCGTCGGACGGGCCATCCGAGACGTGCGCGAGCAGGTGGTGATCGCCTCGAAGGTGTCGCCCGAGCACGCCGCGCCTGCGGAGCTGCGCGCGGCCGCAGAGCGCAGCCTTCGGCGCCTCGCAACCGATCGGATCGATCTCTACCAGCTCCACTGGCCCAGCGCCGTGGTACCGCTCGGCGAGACGCTCGGTGCGATGGCGGAGCTCGCTCGCGAGGGGAAGGTGCGTTTCGTCGGGGTGTCGAATCTGTCGCCGGCCGAGCTCGACGCCGCGGTCGCGACCCTGCCGAGCCACGTGCTCGTGTCACTGCAGGGCGAGTACAACCTCCTCGAGCGAAGCGCGGAGAGCGAGCTCCTTCCCCGCTGCCGCGATGCCGGCCTCAGCTTCCTGGCCTACAGCCCGCTCGATCAGGGCCGGATCGGCGACGATCGCGAGGCGCTCTCCCGGCTGGCCGCCCTGGCCCGGTCGCGGGGGGTCTCGCCGGCGCAGCTCGCCCTGGCGTGGGTGACGTCGCGCGAGCCCGTGATCGCGATCCCGAAGGCCCTGGCGCCAGACCACGTGAGGGAGAACGCCGTGGCGGGAACGCTGGCGATCGATGAACGCGACCGCGAGGCGATCGACGCCTGGTTCGAGAGTCCGGTGCTCGAGCTCCCCACCGACCAGATCCGGGTAGTCCAGGATGGGGAAGGCGACCGCGCGGCCTACGAGACGCTCGAACAAGCCCTCGCGAACCCGCTCGGTCTCTCGCCGAGCCCGCTGGAGCTGGCCGACGAGATCCGCGCCGGACGTTTCGGCAAGCCCGTCCGGGTGCGACCGAGCCGTGGCCGCGACGCCGGCTACGAGCTGCTGAACGGCCGTCTGCGCTACTGGGCCTGGGTCATCGCCCACGAC
>CAYYUT010000271.1:0-5530 GCA_964474935.1 uncultured Spirochaetales bacterium | reverse complement strand
ATGCCGGACGGATGGGAGCACGACCACGACTTCGATCTCCGCGACCCGCGTGATGGCCCCGGCGACGCCGACGGCGACGGATACACGAACGTCGAGGAGTTCCTGAACGCGACCGACCCGCACGCGGTCGACTGAGGGCACCGAAGCGGCGGCCCTGCGCCGCGGCCGGCGCAACGCTACGGTGAAGATCCCTTGCGCCGCCGGCAGTCCCGACATGAAGGCATTCGACGCGCTCAGCCCCAGGCATCGCGACTTCATCGCCCGCCAGAAGATGTTCTTCGTGGCGACCGCCCCGCTGGCGGCGGAGGGCCACGTGAATCTGTCGCCCAAGGGGCTCGATAGCTTCACGATCCTG
This sequence comes from uncultured Spirochaetales bacterium, assembly GCA_964474935.1. GTDB lineage: Bacteria > Myxococcota_A > UBA9160 > UBA9160 > JAFDDA01 > CAYYUT01. Next base: position 5,175 of record CAYYUT010000271.1, on the reverse strand, counting down.
GGCCCGCGTCGGGTCGCCTACATCGACCTCGGAGGCAGCGGGATCGAGACGCACGCCCACCTGCGCGAGAACGGTCGCCTCTGCATCATGTTCTGCAGCTTCGAAGAGAAGCCCCTGATCCTCCGCCTCTACGGTCGTGGGAGCTCGCATCCTCATGGCACCCCGGGATTCGAGAGGCTGCGCGAACGGTTCCCGGCGATCTCGGTGCCCGTCCGCGCGATCGTCGAGCTCGAGATCTCGAGGGTCCAGGACTCGTGCGGCTGGGGGGTCCCGCTCTACGAGTACCGCGGCGCCCGCGATCGCCTGGTCGAGCACAACGCCGCCCGCTCGCAGGAGGAGTTCATGGAGCGCCGCTACGCCACGAACGGGGCGAGCATCGACGGCCTCCCGGGGCTGACCCGCGACTGAGGCGGAGTCGGGCTATCATCACCGAATGAATAGCCATCCGCTGTCCGAGAGCCATCCCGACCGTCAGGACTCCGTCCGTGGCGCGATGTCGGCCATCTACAACTGGAGCTACGAGCCCGAGATCGATCAGCTCCGGACGCTCTACGCCAACGCGCTCGAGCGTCAATGGATCGCCATGCGCGACCTGCCCTGGGAGGATGGGGTCGATCGCGATGCCTTCGCCCAGACCTTCAGCATGGGCGGGATCCCCATCTCCGAGACGCGCTTCTGGCAGAGCCTCTCGCCCGAGGTTCGCTGGCAGGTCTCGCGGCGCTCGGCGGCGTTCCTGCTCTCGAACTTCCTGCACGGCGAGCAGGGAGCCCTGATGGTGGCCGGCCAGCTCGTGAGCGCCGTGCCCCACATGGACGGCAAGTTCTACGCCTCGACGCAGACGCTCGACGAGGCGCGTCACGTGGAAGCCTTCGCGGCCTACATCCAGCTCCTCGAGGAGGTCCACGAGATCACACCGGGGCTCAAGAACCTGCTGGACGCGGTCGTCGCGGCCGACGACTGGAAGGTCAAGGCGGTGGGCATGCAGGTCGTGACCGAAGGACTGGCGCTCTACTTCTTCCGCGACATGCGCAACACCACCCAGGAGCCGCTCCTCAAGAAGCTCCTGACCTACGTCTCGCGGGACGAGGCCCGCCACACGGCCTACGGCATCAAGTACCTGAGCCAGGTCGTTCCGACCCTCGACGAGAAGGAGAGCCAGGCGCTCCAGGACTTCGCCTTCGAGTGCACCCGGAGCCTCATGGCCTCGCGCGCGGGCAACACCATGCGCGACCGCATCATGGACGTCTGGCGCAGCGCCGGCGTCGACCCGACCGACGTCCTGGTGAAGCTCGAGCAGGAGCGCGACCTCATCGCTGCGCAGCTCGCGCGTACCGGGGGCCGCTACGGCCCGGTGAGCGGGTTCATCATCCCGACGCTCCGTTCGATCGGTCTCTACTCGGAACGTACGGCCGGGTACTTCAAGCAGATGTGGACCGAGACCCAGGGCGCGGCCGCCGCCGACCGGTACGCCAACTCGACCGCCGAGGTGCCCGAGGATCTCGAACAGTGGGTGAACGAGGGCTACGAAGCCCTGTGATCCCAGCGCCGTGCTCGACGGCCCCGAGAGGCCTCCGAGCCCCGGTCAGGCCGGGATCTGCATGCCGCGCTCGACGGCCGGGCGGGCCGCGATCCGCTCGAGCCAGTCGACCACGCGTTGGCGCGAGGTCAGCGGCGTGGCACCCAGCGCCAGCATCACCGCCAGCCACGGATAGTGCATGATGTCTCCGATCGAGTAGGGGCCGGCCAGGAAGTCCCGTCCGTCGGAGAGGATGCGATCGATCACGCCCAGCAGCCGGTCGACTTCGCCCGAGAGGATCTCGATCATCTCGGAGTTCTTCTCGCTCTCCTTTCGCAGCGCCGCGCCGAGCCGCCCCAGGTTGGGACCGATCCCGCCGGTCTGGAAGAAGGCATGCTGGATGGCCTGCATCCGGGTCGCCTCGTCCTTCGGGAGGATGCGACCCTCCGGATCGTGGCGCTCCCCGAGGTGCAACAGGATCGCGCCGCTCTCCCACACGATCCGGCCACCGTCGTCGAGGACCGGGATCTTGTGGTTCGGGTTCAGGGCGAGGAACTCGGGCTTCATCTGCTCGTCCCGGTCGAGATGGACCCAGGTCGTCGCGTACTCCAGCCCCAGCTCTTCGAGCGCAATCGAGGCCTTGCGACCGTTCGGGGTGGTCGAGGTGTAGAGCTGGATCATCGGGTCTCCTCCGGTCGCGTGCGTTGTGGGGGCGCTCGGCGCGCAGCATACACGGCCTCGCCCGGTCGGGCGCGCGTCCCGCACGGGCGTCCTCGCGGAGCGCCGCGGCATGCCCGCGATCGACCGATCGTTCGTGATGGCGGGATGCCGAACGAGTATGCTGGGCGATGTGGAGGACCCGATGGGACACCCGAGTGCGCCTGCCCCGACGGCCGGCTCCGGCGCAGGCCGAGGCGCGTCGCGCTCGGCCATTCCCGCCGACGCCCCGGACTGGGTCGCCAACGTCGAGAATCCGTACCTGCGCAGCTTCCATGCGCCGACGACGAGCGATTCGCGCTGCGTTCGCCTCGAGGTGGTCGCGGGCGAGCTCCCGCGCGACCTCGAGGGCGCCTACGTCCGCAACGGGCCGAACCAGGTCCTACCGCCCAGCAACCTCTATCACTGGTTCGACGGGGACGGGATGGTGCATGCCGTCTACTTCCGGGACGGCCGCGCGGAGTATCGCCGACGACTCGTTCCGACCCGCGGCGTGCTGCACGAGCAGCGGGAAGGTCGGGCGGTCTGGCCGGGCGTGATGGGCCCGTTCGACTTCACGCAGCCGCACCACTATCTGAAGGACACCGCCAACACCGATCTGGTGTTCCACCATGGCGAGCTCCTCGCGCTCTGGTATCTGTGCGGCGAGCCCTATCGGCTCGATCCCCGGACGCTCGAGCCGCGCGGAATCGACGATTTCGGAGGGCTCCGCACCACCACGGTATCGGCCCACCCGAAGGTGGATCCGCGCACGGACGAGCTCGTCTTCTTCACTCTGGGCGAGTTCGAGCCGCCCTACATGACCTACGGCGTGGTGGCGCCCGACGGTCGCCTGAGACACCAGGTGGCGATCGATCTCCCCGGGCCGCGCGCGCCCCACGACCTCACCATCACCGAGCGGTACTCGATCCTCCACGACTTCCCCTTCTTCCACGACGTCGACGTGCTGCGTCGGCACGGCTACCGGGTGGCCCGCTTCCATCGCGACATTCCCAGCCGCTTCGGGGTGATCCCCCGGCTCGGGGCGTCCGACCAGATCCGCTGGTTCGAGTTCGAGCCGGGCTACGTGCTCCACATGGTGAACGCGTGGGAGGAGGGCGACTGGATCGTGATGGATGGCTGCTTCAAGCCCGACCCCCGGATCCGGCGCGACCCGGCCGAAGGCGAGCTCGCGTCGATGCTCGGCTACCTGCGGGTGCGCGCCCACCTGCATCGATGGCGCATGAATCTGCGAACGGGTGAGGCGCGCGAGGAGGCGCTCGACGATCTCAATGTCGAGTTCCCGCTCCCGGACACGCTGCGATACGGAGAGCGGACGCGGTTCTCGTACCACCAGCACCTGCCCGAGGACATGTTCACGGTCGAGTTTCGGGGCCGCGTCAAGTACGACCACGAGGACGGCTCGGCCGTGCGCTTCGACTATCCCGAGGGCTGGTTCGCGAGCGAATCTCCCTTCGCGCCGCGTACGGATGGCGTTGGTGAGGACGACGGCTACGTCGTCAGCGTGGTGACGCACGCCGGGACCCTCGAGTCCGAGAGCTGGGTCATCGCGGCCCAGGACCTCGACGCAGGGCCCATCGCCCGGCTGGCGATCCCCGATCGGGTGCCGAGCGGCTTCCACGCGAAATGGATCGGGGGCGAGGTGCTCTGGGGCGAGGGCGCCTAGCCGAGTCGTCGCGCCGGATCTCGCGGTGCTGCGAACACGCGGCGCACGGCCGGCTCGAAGTGCGCGAGCGGGAGGGTGTCGTAGTCGGGGTCGAAGGCGCGCTGGTCGTAGGCCTCGCAGAACTCGGCCGTGGCGTCGAACCAGGGATGATCCCGATAGCGATCGCGCAGGTTCCGATCGCCGCCCAGATGGTGGAAGTAGAAGTAGCCCTGGAAGACGAAGTGCTTGGCGACCATCCAATGGTTCCGCTCCGACACGAAAGGCTTCAGGATCGCCGCCGCGACGTCGGGGTGGTTGTAGGAGCCGAGGCTGTCGCCGATGTCGTGGAGCAGGGCGCACACCACGTACTCCTCGTCGCGGCCGTCGCGCTCGGCCAGGGTCGCCGTCTGGAGGCTGTGGGTGAGTCGGTCGACCGCGAATCCGCCGTGGTCGCCGCCGAGCAGGGCGAGGTGTTCGAGGATCCGATCGGGGAGCTGCTTCTGGAAGGGCACCTGGGCCCGCACGATCCGGGCCCAGTCGCCGGGCGTGCTCTCGACCATGTTCCGGAATCGGGCGCGGTCGGCGGTGGTGGGCTCGTCGGGCATTCGCGGTCACTCCGTCGATCGTGCTCGGCTGCAGGTGGGTGCGCGACGCATCCGCGGTCGGCCTGGTTCGGCGCGCCGTGAGCCGCCGCTCGCCTTCCCCACCGCTCGCCTCGGGCCGGTCTCAGGATGCTCGATCCAGGCCAGTCCTGCCGCATGCTCGGCGACACCCGGCGTGACGCGCCTTGTCAGGAACGGACGTGCCCAAAACTGGCAAACCCGTTCCGCCGGCCTACGGGCCCTCTCCGGGTCGGCCTCGGGCTGAGCAGCGAATCCAATCGCTTACACGACCCGACCAAACCGGCACATGTGTTGCAAACGTCCCAGGGCTCTGGGAGGGGAAGGCACATGCGTCGAGGGATGGGTCTCAGTGCTCTGGCAGTTCTGGTTCCTGCGGGGATCTTGGGGAGCGACTTCGCCGCCCACGCAGCGACCATGGACCTGTTCGAGCCCGCGCTCGACGCCGCGAGCGCGTTGGTCCCGTCGGGTCGAACCAGGGCGCTCGAGCTCACCCGGGAAGGCTGGGCCGGACTGGCTGGTCTCCTGGGTCTGTTCGCGTTCGGAAGCCGTCATCCGGCCTGACGCCCGCTGAGTCACGCCACCCGAGACGCAGGCGGGCGCAGAATCGTCGGCGGCCGGTATGCGGTCGGGTGCGGGGTGGCGGCTGGACACCGCCAGCGCCCTGGGGGTCCCGG
>CAYYUT010000270.1:0-5541 GCA_964474935.1 uncultured Spirochaetales bacterium | reverse complement strand
ACGGCACCATGGTGGCCCGGGGCGACCTCGGCGTGGAGCTCGACCTGGCCGAGGTTCCCATGGTGCAGAAACGGATCATCCGCACCACGGTCATGAACGGCAAGCCGGTGATCACGGCCACCCAGATGCTCGACTCCATGCAGCGCAACCCCACGCCCACGCGCGCGGAGGTCTCCGACGTCGCCAACGCCATCATGGACGGCACCTCCGCGGTGATGCTCTCCGGCGAGACCGCCGCCGGCGCCTATCCCGTGGAGGCCGTGCGCACCATGGGCTCTCTGGCGCTGCGGGCGGAGAGCGCGCTCGCCGAGTACGGCTACCTCCAGCACACCCTGCCCGAGCCCGCGAACGTGGTGACCGAGGCCGTGAGCCAGGCCGCCATCACCATGGCCCACCATCTCGAGGCGGCCGCCATCATCACCCTCACCGAGACCGGCTTCACGTCGCGTTCCATCTCGAAGTACCGGCCGGCCTGCCCGATCGTCGCGGTCACCTCGGCGCAGCCGGTGGTCCGGCGCCTGGCGATGAACTGGGGCGTCACCGCCGTCTACTCGCAGCCCGGGGCCGACGACGACGCCAAGATCGCGCAGGCGCTCCGACACGGACACGACTTCGGGTTCGTCGAGCCCGGCGACGTCGTGGTCGCCACCGGCGGTCAGCACCAGCAGGCCGGAAGCACCAACATGATCCGGGTCGTGACGGTCGAGTGAGCCGCAGGGGCGGGAGTCCGTCCGGAGTAGGTCCTACGCCCCCGGTGTCCGGGCCTCGAAGCGGACGGGCATCGACCGGATCCCCGGAATGAAGTTCGAGGGCGTCCGCGGCGGCCGTGCTTCGGTCGTCAGCTCGAGATCGGGGAGCTCGCGCAGGAGCTCCTCGAAGAAGATCCGGAGCTCGAGCCGCGCGAGGCTCGCTCCGAGACAGTGGTGGGTACCGAAGCCGCCGAAGGCGACGTGCGGGTTGGGGTCGCGGGCGGCGTCGAACCGGTCGGCGTCCGCGAACGTCCGCTCGTCGCGGTTGGCGGACACGTAGAGCAGCAGCAGGCGATCGCCGGCCTCGATCGTCTGCCCGTGCAGCTCGACGCGTCGGCGCGCGGTGCGGTTCATGTTCACGATCGGGGTCACCCACCGGAGCATCTCCTCGACGGCGCGCGGAATCCGTCCGGGATCGCGGCGCAGCGCCTCGCGCTGGTCGGGGTTCCGGATCAGGGCCTCGCACCCGCCGGTGATGACGTGACGGGTCGTCTCGTCGCCTCCGATCAGGATCAGGAGCGCCTCGTGGAGGATCTCGTCGCCGGTCAGCCGGTCGCCGTCGATCTCGGCCTCCACGAGTACGCTCAGCAGATCGTCGCGCGGCCGCGCCCGACGCTCGGCCACTTCCCGCGCGAGATAGGCGGCGAACTCCGTGAAGGCGCGCGCGGCCCGTTCGGCCGCATCGGCCGGCGCGTCGGCCCACGATCCTGCGATCAGGTCGTCGGACCAGTGGAGCAGGCGGTCGTGGTCCTCGGGGAGCATTCCGAAGAGGTCGGCGATCACGATCAGGGGCAGCGGGGTGGCGAGCTCGCGCACGAAGTCGCATTCGCCGCGCGGCCGGACGGCACGCATCCGGCCGCGGGCGATCTCGCGGATTCGCGGCGCGTGCTGCTCGACGCGCCGGCGCGTGAAGCCCCGGCTCACCAGCGAACGCCGTCGCTTGTGGGCCGGATCGTCGAGATTGATCATCGAGGGCAACGCCGGGCTGTCTGGGCGAGAGCCGGAGCCAGACGCGAAGAGCTCGGGCTGCCGCGAGAGCGCCATCACGTCGGCGTGTCGCGAGATGCCCCAGATCCGGCCCCGGGCGTCCCAGTGCACCGGGTCGTGGTCGCGCAACCAGCGGAACGCGTCGTGGGGCTCGCGCGCGTAGAAATGGCCGTCGAGGAGGCGGATCTCGGGGGGCGCCACGGGCCGGCCGACGCTCGACACGGACTCGCTCGGGTCAGCGGCGCGGGAAGCGCGGCGCTCGCTTCTCGAGGAAGGAGCCGACGCCTTCGGCGAAATCGGGACGCTCGAAGCTCTCGGCCATCAGCGACACCGAGCGGCCGTGGGCGGCCTCGAGGGTATCGGTCCAGTCCTGATGCATCTGGCGCTTCATGACGGCCATCGATGCCGGAGAGCAGTGGGTCGCGAGATCGAGGGCGTACTCGCGGACGAACTTGGCGAGCTCGTCGTGGGGGAGGGTGCGATTCACGAGCCCCATGCGCTCGGCCTCGTGTGCATCGATCTTGCGACCCGAGAGCAGCAGGTCCATGGCGTGGGCCGTTCCGACGAGACGGGGGAGCATGAAGCTGAGGCCCCATTCGGCGATCAGGCCGCGGCGTACGAAGGCGGTCGTGAAGACCGCGCGATCCGACGCGAAGCGGAGATCGCAGTAGAGCGAGATCGGGATGGCCATGCCCGCACACGGACCGTTGATGGCGGCGATGACCGGCTTCCCCACCGAGAGCAGATAGCCGTAGGCGCCGTGGGCCGACGGCCCGATCGAGGGGTCGCCGGGCTCGGCGGAGAGGTCTACGTCGCCTGCGCCCGGGTCGCGTTCTCCGGCCGTCAGCGCCTCGCGCCGGCGAAGCTCGGCGCCCGCACAGAAGCCGCGTCCGGCCCCTGTGCGCACGCTCACGCCCACCGCCGGGTCCTGCTCGGCCTGCGCCACGGCGTGGCGCACCTCTTGCCCCATCCGGTCGGTCCACGCGTTCAGGCGGTCCGGACGATTCAGGGTGATGGTGGCGATCGGGTCTTCGACCTCGTAGAGGACTTCGCGGTACACGGCTGTGCTCCCCTCTGCTCGCGTTGCCGGCCTCTTCGCACCCGAGCTCTCGTGGTGACGCGGCGGCGCCGGCAGCTCGGTGTCGCATCGCGTCCGGTCGAGGCCCCGACCGGACCGCGGGCCTAGAGCGCCTGCTCGCCCCGTTCGCCGGTCCGGATCCGGACGGCATCGATCACGTCGAACACGAAGATCTTGCCGTCCCCGATGCGGCCGGTATTCGCGGCGCTGCGGATGGCCTCGACCGTCTTGTCGGCGAGGTCGTCGGGCACCACGATCTCGATGTGCAACTTCGGGAGGAAGTCCACGACGTACTCGGCGCCCCGGTAGACCTCGGTGTGGCCCTTCTGGCGGCCGAAACCCTTCACCTCGGCGACCGTCATGCCCTGGACCCCGATCTCCGAGAGGGCTTCTCGGACCTCGTCGAGCTTGAAGGGCTTGATCACGGCGTCGATCTTCTTCATGAGACCTCTCCTCCGCCCGATCCGAGCCGGCGTCGCCGGCGCTGGCCGCAGGCCTCGGACGAACGCTCCGACTACGTTCGTCGAGGCGCGAATGATGCGCAAGTGGGTCGCACCGCTCGGTCGGCGGGTCCGCATCGCACCCGGACGCTGCCCCGATTCGGATGGCGAGGGGCTAAACTGGGGGAGGCGGCCCCCCGATGGCACCCCAAGGAGCGCCTGCGATGATCCTCCCCCCGACCCTTCGCGACTGCCGTGCCCGCTGGCTGCTCGCGATCGCGCTGCTCGTGCCCGCGTTCGTGCGGCCGGCTACCGCCCGTGCCGAGCGGCATCCGGGCGACTGTCTGAGCGTCGAGCGGGTCACGCTCTTCGCTCCCCGCGACGAGGCCTACATCGAGGTCGAGGCGTCCTGCAGCAGCACCGACTTCGTCGACGAGGATGTGCTCGTCGCGCGCCTCGAGGTCGTCGTGGGCGATCTGTCGCCGAGCGCCGAGGAGATCACCGTCTCGGTCGAGGAGCCGCGCGATCGCGAGACGGTGGTGTTCCAGGTGGTGGGAATGGAGTCGGGGGATCCGGTGCTCGTCCGGATTCTCCGTTTCGGGCGGATCCTCGACGTCCACACCTACAAGGTTCCCTGATCGCCAGAGCGACGCATCGCCCGGCCCGCAGGTCCGGAGGTGGCCTGTCGGGTCTCGCGCGCGCGGCGTCTCCGCGTGCGTCGCGTCTGGTACCAGAGCCGATAGGCGAGCAGGCCGCCGACGGCGGCCGCCCAGAGCACCGGTTCGATCTGGTCGCCCTTGGTGAGCCACAGGAAGTGCACCGCGGCGGCCACTCCCGCGAGATAGACGAGTCGATGGAGCGACTGCCAGCGTCGGCCGAGACGCCGCATCATGGCGTCGGTCGAGGTGGCTGCCAGCGGCGCCAGGCAGACCAGGGCGGTGAAGCCGGCGGTGATGTAGGGCCGATCCACGACGTCGTCGACGATGGCTCCCCACGCGAAGAACTGGTCGAGTCCCAGGTAGATCGAGAAGTGGACGAAGGCGTACCCGAAGGCGAAGAGACCGATCGCCCGCCGGTGGCGCGCCAGCTCGGGCCAGCGCAGCAGCCGGCGTGCCGGCGTCACCGCGAGCGCTGCCACGAGCAGCCAGAGGGCGCTCTCCCCCGTCTCGTGGGTGAGCTCCTCGATCGGATTGGCTCCGAGATCGTCCGCGACCATCCGCGCCAGGATCCACACCGCCGGGCCGAGCCCGAGGAGCCAGACGGCCAACCTCGTCGTTCGAGAGACCACCGTGCGCCGGCCGCGGGGCGGCGTGCGACGGCTCTGGGCGGCCCGATCCGGTCCCATGACGGAAGGGTAACTGGAATCAGAAGAAGCGGCGCAGATCCATGCCGTCGTAGAGGGATGCGACGTGCTCGGCGTAGCCGTTGAAGGGCAGGGTCTCGCGCTTGCGGAACTCCCCGATCCGGCGCTCGCGCGCCTGGCTCCAGCGGGGATGGTCGACATCGGGATTCACGTTCGAGAAGAAGCCGTACTCGCTCGGGGCCGACAGATTCCAGGACGTCGGAGGCTGGCGCTCCTGGAGCCGGATCCGCACGATCGACTTGATGCTCTTGAAGCCGTACTTCCAGGGCACGACGAGCCGGAGCGGCGCGCCGTTCTGGTTCGGGAGCTCGCGCCCGTACATTCCGACGGCGAGCAGGGTCAGCGGATGCAAGGCTTCGTCCATCCGAAGACCCTCGCGGTAGGGCCACTCGAGCACGCGGCTCTTCTGGCCGGGCATCTGTTCCGGATCGTGGAGCGTCTCGAAGGCCACGTACCGGGCGCGGGACGTCGGGTCGAAGCGGCGCAGCACGTCGCCGAGCGGGATGCCGACCCAGGGGATGACCATCGACCACGCCTCGACGCAGCGGAGCCGGTAGATGCGCTCCTCGGGCGAGTGGGGCCCGAGCAGCGTCTCGAGGGGTACCGAGCCGGGCTTGGCGACCTCGCCCTCGACCGCCACCGACCAGGGCTTCGTCTGGAGCTGGAAGGCGTAGCGCGCCGGGTCGCGCTTGCCGGTGCCGAACTCGTAGAAGTTGTTGTAGCTGGTGGCGTCCTCGTAGGGCGTGGGCTCCTCGGCGGTCGAGTAGGGGGCTTCACCGGTCTGGGGGCTCTGGACGACGTCGGTGAGCGCTGCCTGGGTCGTCGTCGCCTCGAAGCCCCCGGCCCCGGTTCCCGCCTCGTCGGCGCGGCCGCTGCAACCGGGCAGGACCAGGCCGCCGAGGGCGAGAGCGGACGTCGCGAGGA
>CAYYUT010000269.1:0-5559 GCA_964474935.1 uncultured Spirochaetales bacterium | reverse complement strand
CGGCGCCTCGAGCCCGGCCACGACCCGGAGCAGCGTCGACTTGCCACAGCCGGACGGCCCCACCACGACGAGCAGCTCGCCTTCCCGCGCCTCGAGGTCGATCCCCGCGAGCGCTCGGCTGCCGTCGGCGTAGGCCTTCTCGATCCCTTCGAGTGCGATCGACGCCATCCTGCCTCTCAGCCCTTCACCGCGCCCGACACCAGCCCCCCCACGATCCGCCGTTGGAAGGCCAGCACCAGCGCCGCCACCGGGAGGGTCGCGACGATCGCCGCCGCCAGCACCTCACCCCACGGCACCTGGTACTGCCCGCGGAACAGGGCGATCGCGACGGGGACGGTCTGACGCTCCGGGCCGAGCGTGAACGAGAGCGCGAACAGGAACTCGTTCCAACAGTAGATGAAGGTCAGGATCGCCGTCGTCGCGACCGCCGGTGCGGCCAGCGGGAGCACGATGCGCGCGAAGCTCCCGAGGCGGCTCGCCCCGTCGATGCGCGCCGCGTCCTCGAGCTCGACCGGCAGCTGACGCAGGAACCCGACCAGCAGCCAGATCGTGAGCGGCATCGAGAAGGTGACGTACGGAAAGATCAGACCGGGGAAGGTGTGGATCAGACCGAGCGCCCGCAGCCCGAGGTAGAGCGGCGGCACGATCGAGATCTGGGGGAACATGGCGACCGCGAGCACCCCGGCGAGCACGGCGCTCCGACCCGGAAAGGGGAGCCGCACCAGGGCCCAGGCGCACGGCGCCCCGAGCGCGATGCAGAGCGCCGTGGTCGCGCCCGCCACGACGAGCGAGTTCCGGATCGGGAGCCAGAAGCGACGCTCGGCGAAGAGCGCGCGGTAGTGCTCGAGGGTTCCGCGTTCCCCGAGCGAGCCATCGAAGAGCGCCGACTCGGGCGAGAAGGAAGCCACGAGGGCGAGCACCAGGGGCGCCGCCCAGAGGGCCAGGGCCGCCCCGAACCCGATCTGCGCGATCCGCGGGCCACGGACACCGCGCCTCATCGTGCGTCCACCAGGCTCCGCCCGACCAGCCGGATGTAGATCCAGGCCAGGAAGAAGCTCGCCAGGAAGAAGAGCGTCGAGATGGCCGAGGCGTAGCCGAAGCGCAGATCACCGAGGAGCGTCTCGAAGGCGTAGAGCGCCACGGGCTCGGTCGCGATCCCCGGCCCCCCGTTGGTCAGTACGAACACGAGATCGAAGACGCGAAGGGCGTCGAGCAGTCGGAAGACGAGCGCGATCACCAGCGCCGGGGCGAGGAGCGGCAGCGTGACGTGGCGCAGGCGCTGCCAGGGGCCCGCACCGTCGACGCGGGCCGCCTCGTGGAGGGCGGGATCGATGCCCTGGAGCCCCGCCAGCAACAGGAGCGACACGAAGGGCGTGGTCTTCCAGACGTCGGCCGCGACGATCGGAACCCAGGCCAGCCACGGATGGGCGAGCCACGCGCCCCCGGCCCCGCCCCCGCCCGCCTCGAAGGCGAATCGCCAGAGGAGCCCGGCCACCACCGTCGGCAGGGCCCAGGGCAGGAGCAGGAGGGTGCGCGCCGTGCCGCGGGCGCGGCGCAGGGCGTCGAGACCGAGCGCCAGAGCGAGCCCGAGCAGGATCTCGATCGCCACGCTCACGAGCGCGAAGGCGAGCGTGCGGAGAGCCGCGAACGCGAGGCGCGCGTCGGACAGGGCCGCCGCGTAGTGCCCGAGCCCGACGAAGGGCCGTCCCCGCCATGGCATGCGGAGGTCGTGGAGATGGAGCGATTCCCAGAAGGTCCAGGCGAGCGGAAGGCCGGCGACCACCAGCACCAGTCCGCGCGCCGGAGCCGCCACCCAGCGCGCGAGACGTGCGTCGCGCGCCGTGGCCGATCGCGTCATCGAGCGGCTCCCTCCTCGCGCCGATCGGTCCCGCCGCCGAGCCCGGTGCGCACGAAGAGAGTACGGATCTCTTCCGCGGCGCCCGCGAGGGCGGGCGCCGGTTCGGCCTGTCCGGTGAGGGTCCGGTGCAGGGCGATCTGGAGGATCTCGGAGAGCTCGGCGTACACCGGCGTCACGGGCCGCACCACGGCCGCCTCGACGAGCTCCAGCGCCGTTCGTGCGTCCATGGGGAGCGAATCGGCGACACGCGCCTCGCCATAGAGCGAACGACGCGGCGGCAGCTGACCCGTGGCCTCGACGCGTTCGACCATCTGCGGGTGCGCCGTCAGGAACTCGACGAGCTGCCAGGCCGCCTCGGGGACGTCGCTGCGAGCGTTGATCGCGAGCTGCGCCCCCCCGAGCGTGGCGGCCGGCCGCCCGGCCGGCGTCCTCGGCCAGACGCCGACGGCGAAGCGTCCCGTCACCGCGGAGCCCGGCGCGCGTTCCATCAGGGCATGCGCGTAGGGCCAGTTGCGCATGAAGAGCGCCGAGCCCCGTTGGAAGGCGAAGCGGGTCTCCTCCTCGTGCCAGGCGAGGGCACGCTCCGGGACGAAGCCGTCGCGGCCGATCGCCTCGCGCATCGCGGTGAGCGCCGCCACCCCCGCCGGCGCGTCCACCACGACCCGCCCGTCCGGGGCCAGCACCTCGCCCCCGAACGAGGTCAGGTACTCGAGGAACACGGTCACCAGGCCCTCGTAGCGGGCGGCCTGGAGCACCAGACCGAAGTCGACCCGACCGGCTGCGCGCGCCTCGCGGGCCCGCTGCACCAGCTCGTCGTAGCTCGCCGGCGCGCGATCCAGGAGATCGGTGCGCCAGTAGAGCATCCCGACGTCGACGAACCAGGGCAGGGCGTAGAGCGCACCGCGCCAGCGGTTGGCCGCGAGCGGCGCCTCGAGCCAGTCGTCGAGATCGGGCTCGAAGCGGTCGAGGGCGAGGACCCATCCGGCGGCGGCGAACTCGGCCGCCCAGACCCCGTCGAGCTGGAGCACGTCCGGGTCCGGGGCGCGCGCATTCAGCCACTGCACGTAGAGCTGACGCCGCGCATCGGCCGCGTCGGGGGTGGGCGTCGCCTCGACGCGGATTCCAGGATGCAGGGTCTCGAATCGGTCGACCTGGCGAGCCAGCACCTCCGATTCGGCCCCCAGTGCGCTCGCCGGAAAGCGGACGTCGGTGCGCGCATCGCTCCCGTCGTGACATGCGGCGACGCACGCTGCCAGCCCCAGCCCCACCCACGCCGCGCGCGTCCGCACTCCGCTAGGCGTCTCCCCGCACGAGTTCGACCCGATCGGCGAAGAAGGCGAGCCGGTCGCGGATCGGCTCGACCTCGGGAATCGGATCCTCGTACGACCAGGCCACGTCCTTCTCGATCTCGCTCCCGACCTGGACGGTGTAGTAGGTGGCATGGCCCTTGAACGGGCAGTGGGTGCGGTGCGTGCTCCGCACGAGCATCTCGAGCGCCGCATCCCGACGGGGCAGGTAGAGCACCTCGGGCAGGCGCCCTTCCCGCAGCAGGAGCGCGTCGCAGGTGTCGACGATCACCGCACCCGCGATGCGGACCCGCACACGCGGGCGGAACGGCTCGATCGTGATGCGGTGGGCATCGCGGGAGGCGGCGGCCGACCGGGTGTCGGCAGGCGGGTCGGTCATGCAGGACTCCTCGGGCGCGACGCCTGCGCCCCTCAGACGGGCGCGGGAAGGCGTTGGCGGTCGCGGGACGGGCTCGGGCGATCGACGGGGACGAGGTGCGCGCGGCCGCTCTCGACCCGGAATCCCCGGGCGAACTCCTCGGCCAGGCGCCGTTCCTCGACCGTCTCGGCCCAGAACCAGTCGGCCTGGACCCGCTCGCGGTCGACGTCGACGACGACGTAGCCACGCCGGTAGAGATCGACGAAGTGGATGTGGGGATGCGAGCCGTGGACGAGCTTCTCGCGCTGGCTCGCGGCCTCTCGCGAGAGGTTCCCCGGCGCGGGTGAGCTCACGGCGGGCGACACGAACTCGACGGCCAGGGCGCCGCGGCCGGTACGCGGGTCGTAGCGCGCCGGGTCGAAGGGGTCGCGTGCGACTTCGTTGGCCCACGAGCTGTGGACGTCGCCCGTCATCACCACCAGATTGTCGACCGCCTCGCGCTCGATCAGATCGAAGAGCCGCCCCCGGCTGGCCGGGTAGCCGTCCCATTGGTCGGGGTTGCGGATCCCGCGGTCGTCGACGATCTGGGCCATCACCACCTGCTGCCCGAGCAGCCGCCAGCGGATGGCCTCGTGCGACGATTGCCGGAGCTGGCGTTCGAGCCAGGCCTCCTGCTCGGGGCCGAGCAGGCTGCGGGATGGATCGGCGATCGCCACCGCGTCGCTGCGGTCCTCGATCTGGCGGTCGCGGCCATGGAGCCGCGTGTCGAGCATCACCAGATCGGCGAGGTCGCCGAACCGGAAGCTCCGGAAGATGCGACCGCTCCGATCGGCCAGCACGTCCCGGATCGGCATCCACTCGTGGTAGGCCCGGATGGCGCTCGCCATGCGGGTCTTCCAGTCGCCCTCGCCGACCTGGGGCTGGTGGTTCTCGGCACCGCCGCGCCAGGAATCGTTGGCCGATTCGTGATCGTCCCACACGGTGATGAAGGGGTGCTGGCGGTGGACCTCCTGGAGGTCGGGGTCGGTCTTGTAGACGGCGTGGCGGAGGCGATAGTCGGCGAGCGTCACGATCTCGCCGATCGGCTCGGGGACGCGATCGAAGCGGGTGCCGTCCCCGTAGCTCCCGTTGGCGTACTCGTAGAAGTAGTCGCCGAGGTGCAGCACCGCATCGAGATCGTGGCGGCGTGCGATCAGACCGTAGACGTTGAAGAAGCCGTAGGGATAGTTCGAGCACGACGTGAAGGCGATGCGCAGATGATCGACGCGCCCGGTGGGGAGGGTCCGGGTGCGGCCGATGGGCGACGCCTCGCCGAGCGCCTCGAATCGATAGTAGTAGGTCTGGCCGGGCTCCAGGCCCTCGGCGTCGATCTTCACCGTGTGGTCGCGGGCGGCGAAGGTGGTGGTGCGACCCCGGGTCGCGATGTCGGCGAAGCCCGGATCGCGCGCCACCTCGAAGGCCACCTCGACCGGGTCGGGCGACCCGCCGCTCACGCGCGTCCACAGGATCACGCGGTCCGCGAGCGGATCACCGCTCGCAACGCCGTGCTGGAAGACCGTTCGCTCGACGGCGAGCGGCGCCGACCGCTCGGCGAGCGCCTTCCGGGCCTCGCCCGAGCTGGACGCGCAGCCCAGGGGCCAGGCCGAAGCCAGGCCGGTGGCGGTCGCGGTCGCCGCCGCGCGGTGCAGGAACTGCCGCCGGGTGATGCCCATGTCGCCTCCGCGCCGCACGCTAGCACGGGCGGTGGCGGAGGTGCGCTCAGATCGCGAGCGCGCTGGGGCAGTCGATCCCGGTACCGCCGAGCCCGCAGTAGCCTCCGGGATTCTTGGCGAGGTACTGCTGGTGGTAGGCCTCGGCGTAGTAGAACGTGGGCGCGTCGCGGATCTCGGTCGTGATCGGATCGAATCCCGCCTCGGCCAGCCGCTTGGCATAGGCCTCGCGCGAGGCTTCGGCCAGACGCCGTTGCGACTCGTTCGCCACGTAGATCCCCGATCGGTACTGGGTGCCCACGTCGTTGCCCTGGCGCATGCCCTGCG